>JAVWHX010000166.1:0-502 GCA_036639875.1 Coprobacillus sp. | reverse complement strand
TAGAACTATTACGAGGAGAGTTGAGAAGAAATCGACTTGATAATGGCAAAATGAGTAACATTAAATTTTATATCTGTTCTACCTGTCATAATATTCTGACAAGTACGGGATATTCAGCCATTTCTTGTTGTGGTAGAAAATTAGTACCCTTAGAAATAAAAGAACAAGTAGATAATCATGAAGTTTCAAGAAATTTTGTGGATATAGATACGTATTATCAAATTAATCACGAAATGTCCATTTCATTTGCAGCACTTGTATGTGAGGATAGGGTACTAATCATACGTATGTATCCAGAGCAGGCTGCAGCATTTAGAATTCCAATCTCAATGGAGAAGGGAAAATTATTGATTTATTGTACAAAACATGGTCTTCAAAGAGTAAACACTAATGGAATGTTTTTACAATAAGTACCTTCTATTTAATAAGAACTTTTCAAAGATGTTAAAAGTAACATTAAGGAAAGTTTTTTTTATATCTTATGAAGTGATATAATAAACAG
>JAVWHX010000165.1:0-503 GCA_036639875.1 Coprobacillus sp. | reverse complement strand
AACAGGGTTGGTTCGTTATGCAACAGCCGCGCCTTCAATCATTACATTACCAACATATATGGGAGCAAATTCAAACAATATTTGGCTTGCGGTTGCGACACTTGTTATTGCCTTCGTGGTTACATTTGTATTGGTATATTTTGTGAAGACAGAAGATACCAATAAAGAAGTTAAGAATCAAGCTGTTTTAGATGAACTAAATAAATAAAAATGTTGGTACAGTATCTAAATTAAATACTGTACCGCATTTCAAGGAAAGAGAGAATTTATGACAGAAATAAAATATAAGTTTCCAGAAGGATTTTTATGGGGTGGAGCAATTGCTGCAAATCAAAGTGAAGGTGCTTGGCTAGAAGATGGAAAGAAACCCCAAGCAACAGATGTTATGGTGGGCATTATTACAGATGGTCATACACCCGGTGTAAAATATAATGATGAAAAAAAGAAATTCGAAATAGCACTACACAAAGATAAAGAATATTTAGCACATGAAGCAATTGATT
>JAVWHX010000164.1:0-503 GCA_036639875.1 Coprobacillus sp. | reverse complement strand
AGCTTTACACTTTACATAATTTTGTTGAAGGAAAAATCTCATTTAATCAATATAAAAAAGAAGCTGCCAATAATGAAACTAGAAATAAAATGTTGGCAGAACAAAAAAATCGTCAAGAGCTTTTAGAACAAAGAGCTATTGAAAGACAAAAACGCCAAGAAAAATTAGTTCAAGAACGAAGAGACAGAGAAAAAGCTGATGATGAACGAAAAAAATTAGAACCCGGTAAATCATTAATTTTACAAGCAAAAGTTAGTACAAATGATTTAGATGCTTTTGAGAATAAGCTTTTAAGTTTGTGCAAACAGTATTTTTTAGATCCTTTAAATTCAGAGCTTTTAATATCTAGCCGTTTAAAAGATATTGTAAAAAAATATGAAGAAAAACAAATCTTAAGTAAATTTGAAGAAGTATATATTCATGAATATATTCTCAGATCGTTAGGTGGTTTTCTACCAGACTTTCAGAAAAAAATAAGAAATAAAGTTGAACTAGAGAGAGTC
>JAVWHX010000163.1:0-510 GCA_036639875.1 Coprobacillus sp. | reverse complement strand
TGATAGTAGCGTACTTGTAATTTGTTGAGAAACATACGGTCATGACTTATTACAATAATTGTCCCCGCAAAGTTAAGCAATACTTCCTCAATGATTTCGCAACTCAAAATATCTAAATGGTTAGTAGGTTCATCTAAGACGATACAGTTACAGCCCTTCAACATGATTTCGAGTAGCTTTAATCGCACTTGTTCCCCACCACTAAAACTAGAAATATAGCGATACATATCCACATGATAAAAACCAAATCGAGCTAAATAACTACGTGCCTTTTCTTCCTCAAGTTCACATACACGAGTAAAATAAGCCAATAAGCGTTCTTTATCATTATCAAATCGTAATATTTGCGGAAGATAACCAACATCTACAGAAGGTCCAAATTCAATACTCCCTTCTAATGGTTCTATTTCATGCAACAATGTTTTAAGTAACGTTGTTTTCCCTTTACCATTTGGTGCAACAATCGCAAAACGTTCTTTTCTTTGAACAATGAAATTCAAAGGAGTAGAT
>JAVWHX010000162.1:0-512 GCA_036639875.1 Coprobacillus sp. | reverse complement strand
GTGCACATATTGAACAAATGAAAGAAGCGATAAAAGATGGTGTCGACTTACGTGGATATTATGCGTGGGGAGTCCTAGATATTATCAGTTGTTCATCTAGTGAGATGAGTAAACGTTATGGTTTCATTTATGTAGATAAAGATGATTACGGTAATGGTAGTGGAAAAAGAATCAAGAAGGATAGTTTCAATTGGTATAAAAAAGTAATAAAAACTAATGGAGAAGTTATATAAGAGAAGGGATATAATCCCTTTTCTTATATGATGAAAGTATAGAAATGAAATGCATTTTTTTAGATATAGATGGTACATTATTTGATCCTAATACAAATAGTATTCCAGAGAGTGCTAGTCGAGCGATTGAAATAGTTAGAAAAAACAATAACAAAGTATTTTTGTGTACGGGTAGATCAGTAAGTTCTTTGAATGAAATAGATATGAAAATGTATGACGGTATTATTTGTTCTTCTGGGGCATATGCAAAAGTAAATGACCAAGTGGTAATAAGTGAAA
>JAVWHX010000161.1:0-512 GCA_036639875.1 Coprobacillus sp. | reverse complement strand
ATTATGTCGAGATTTAATGATATTCATGAACGTAGAAACTCAAGTTCCATTAAGTGGGATAGTATGAATGAAGTTTATAACATTCCAGATACTTCTGCGATTTTACCAATGTGGGTAGCTGATATGGATTTTCCTGCACCACCGGCGTTAGCGGATGCGATCAATGAACGACTGCAACACCCTGTTTTTGGTTACACTTTTCCGAATGACGAAGTAAAAAATGCCATAACAAACTGGTATGAAACACGTCACCAATGGACAATTGATCCTGCAACCATTCTATTTCAACAAGGGGTCGTACCTGCGATTGCTACAATTATTGAAACATTCACAGAAGCGGGCGATAAAATCGGGATGTCTACACCTGTTTATCCCCCATTTTTCAATGTTCCGATTGCGCAACAGCGCGAAATCGTGACAGCTGATTTAACGGAAAAAGACGGCTCGTATGCATTCGATTTCGTTGTATTAGAAGAGCTTTTCCAATCCGGCATTAAATTATATATTTTATG
>JAVWHX010000160.1:0-513 GCA_036639875.1 Coprobacillus sp. | reverse complement strand
CCATCCGGTCCTGAAAGTGTAACCACTTTACCACCTAGTTCGTTTACTTTTTTGATAACTCCCCAAGCTACGTTTCCGAAACCTGAAACAGTTACTGTTTTATCTTTAAAAGTTTGTCCGATGGTCTTCAGCATTTGTTCAGCGAAGTAAACAACACCGTAACCAGTTGCTTCAGGACGGATTAATGATCCACCGTAAGCAAGACCTTTTCCGGTAAGAACTCCTGTAAACTCGTTTCTTACTTTCTTGTACTGACCGAATAAATATCCGATTTCTCTTGCTCCAACACCGATATCTCCCGCAGGAACGTCTGTTTCAGGACCAATATGTTTGCATAGTTCTGTCATGAAAGCCTGGCAAAAACGCATTACTTCCATATCAGTTTTTCCTTGTGGGTCAAAATCAGAACCTCCTTTACCACCTCCCATTGGAAGCGTAGTCAAAGAGTTTTTGAAAACTTGCTCGAAAGCTAAGAACTTAAGTACAGAAAGGTTTACAGTAGGGTGGAAACGG
>JAVWHX010000159.1:251-514 GCA_036639875.1 Coprobacillus sp. | reverse complement strand
CATCCATAATGGTATTTACCCGCTGGGCAACGATAATGATCGTGCTCTCCTTCACCTTCTCTTTTAGTGCGTGGCGCAAGGCTGCATCGGTTCTAAAATCAAGTGCGGAAAAGCTATCATCAAAAATATAGATTTGTGGTTTCTTAATTAACGCTCTAGCAATGGACAGTCTCTGTTTTTGTCCTCCGGAAACCGATGTTCCCCCTTGAGCTACTTCCGTATCAAATTTATCCGGTAGCGCCTCAATAAACGGTAAGGCTTGG
>JAVWHX010000159.1:0-241 GCA_036639875.1 Coprobacillus sp. | reverse complement strand
CCCGCTGCCTCCTTCATTTCCTCCAAAGAAGCATCTTCCTTTCCATAGCGAAGATTGTCTCCGATAGTTCCCGAAAACAAGAGACCCTTTTGGGGAACATAGCCGATTTCTTCTCGCAAGCTTTCTTGAGAAAGTTCCCGAATATCCTCTCCATCCAAAAGAATTCTTCCCTGGGAAACATCAAAAAATCTAGGGATTAGGTTGATTAAGCTGGATTTCCCACTTCCTGTTCCCCCAATGA
>JAVWHX010000158.1:0-518 GCA_036639875.1 Coprobacillus sp. | reverse complement strand
TATCTCCTACTCATTAGTTTATGATAATAAGTTATCATACATATAAATATAAGTCAATAGTTTAATATCATTATTTTAATAAAATTCATCATCGGCATCCAAAACAACCAATTTACCACTTACAGATAACTCAATAGAATAATCAGAAACTACATATTTGAATTTTTTGATTTTTCCATTTTCAAATGTCACAGTTTCAATTTTACCATTACCTTTTGCTTTTTTTACAATAGGATTTAAAATAATCTGATCAGTAATTGTTATATTCTCAGAAGAACTATCACTACCACTTAAAGATAATTTATCTTGATAACTTTGAACCATTGCCATCACCGAAGTTGCTTCAGCTGTTGATTTATCCATATCAACGTCTCTAAAATAATTCATAACTCCTGGTACTGTTAAAGACATAATAACAGCAATCAATGCTACAGTAATAACTATTTCAATCAACGTAAACCCTTTATTTTTTTTCATATACATACCTAAATCATCGTACGAAGTTCAGCTACATCACT
>JAVWHX010000157.1:0-521 GCA_036639875.1 Coprobacillus sp. | reverse complement strand
GCTTCAATAATACCACCATCTTTAACAGTATAACTACTATAAACCTTACCCGCTCTCATTAATTCGATAACCATATCATATTGTGCTTTTAAAGCTTCAAAATCATAAATATGGAATTCATCCTTAGGTAACATAATTTCTACTAATGTATGATTAGCAGCTTTTAATTCAGGCGTCATGACGTTTTGAACATCTGCACCAGTAATCGCAAATGAAATTAATGTTGGAGGTACATCTAAATCTTCAAATGATCCAGACATAGAATCTTTACCACCAATAGATGCTAGTTTCAATGCAGATTGAACACGATATGCACCTAATAATGCAGCATATGGTTTTCCCCATTTACTAGGAATATCTAATAATTTTTCAAAATATTCTTGGAAAGAGAAACGAATTGTATGATAATCTCCACCCATTGCAACAATCTTAGCAATTGATTCTACAATTGCATACATTGAACCATGATATGGTGACCATTTAGAGATAAGTGGATTAAATCCATAACTCATTAATGAACA
>JAVWHX010000156.1:0-521 GCA_036639875.1 Coprobacillus sp. | reverse complement strand
AGAAGACGTAATAAAGTTGATTTAGAATTATACTTTGATGTTGAACCAGATCCAAGCTTTGACACTGTTACTGAAGGCGTTGAAATCATGAGAAAATTCCAACCAGATGTTATTATTGCATTAGGTGGAGGATCTTCAATGGATGCTGCTAAAGTTATGTGGTTAATGTATGAACATCCAGAAGTTAACTTTGATGATATCAAACAAAAATTCATGGACATCAGAAAACGTGCATTCAAATTCCCTGAATTAGGAAAGAAAGCAAAATTAATCTGTATTCCAACAACATCAGGAACTGGATCAGAAGTTACACCTTTCGCAGTTATTACTGATAAGAAAGCTAACAAGAAATATCCATTAACTGACTATTCATTAACTCCAACAGTTGCTATTATTGACCCAGAATTCGCAATGAGTATGCCTGGTTCAATTGCTGCTGATACAGGAATTGACGTATTAACTCATGCTGTAGAAGCTTATGTTTCTATCTTAGCATCTGACTTTACTGATGGATGGGCTAA
>JAVWHX010000155.1:0-524 GCA_036639875.1 Coprobacillus sp. | reverse complement strand
TTTCTTTTTCAGCCATAAAATAACTCTCAATCCAAAACTCAGCGTTTGTAAGATTAGAGTTGGTCGGATTATCAATATGTTGCTTACCCACTTTAGCTTTAGTGAGCTCAAGAATAAGTGATTCTTTTGTCTCTTGTTTCATAATGACTCCATTTTTAGTCTTTAATACGTTTTATTTATTTACTTTGACAGCTTTTTTACTGCCTTTAGAAAATCTAAAATTAACATAATACACCTTATGCTAAGTTGAAAATTTAGCCTATAACTCTAATTTTTATGTATTTTTAAAGCCTAGATCTAGGCTTTTTGCTTTCGTATAAGCACCATTATGTTAAATGGATAATCAAAATCCCTATAAAGAATAGTCCAATCTTATTTTTATTTTACAATAAAAATTATAAACTTACGTAAATTACTAATCCAAATAGTAATCCAAGAGAAATGGGGGCTATTATCTGACCAGTGTGAATAATATTAACACGTTGCCATATTAAAAGATTTTCAAAAAATCCAAAAATTGGGAT
>JAVWHX010000154.1:0-526 GCA_036639875.1 Coprobacillus sp. | reverse complement strand
GTTGCGGCGGAAACTGATATTCAAGCATTAGAAAAAAGTGTTGGTGAGTTCCTGCAAGTTTTACCGAGTAAATACGAAGAGCTTGTGAAGCCTCCAAGCTTCTTAGGAGTACAAAGCTTCGATGCATCGGGTATTGTCGTTAGGATTACGGCGGAGACTATACCGACGAAACAAAGTGCTGTTGCAAGAGAAGTACGAAGAGATTTAAAAGAATTTCTTGAACAAAAAGGTATTAAAATTTCATAATCCCAAACGATTGTTTAGAAAAGTAAAAATAAGTAGGTGAATGAAATGGAAAATAAACAATTTCAATTAAATGATGTTGTAGAAATGAAAAAACAACATCCTTGTGGCACAAATGCATGGAAGATTATTCGAATGGGAGCAGATATTCGGATAAAGTGTGAAGGTTGTCAGCATAGCGTGCTCATACCAAGAAAAGAATTTGAAAAAAAGATGAAAAGACGTATTGTCCAAACTGAAATAGAGTAAGGATAGACTTTTAACATTGAAATCAATATAATGA
>JAVWHX010000153.1:0-531 GCA_036639875.1 Coprobacillus sp. | reverse complement strand
ATTTAGTCATGCACAAGATACATTGATGACAATATATTCTGAATTGAATATTGCGAGTCATTTAATAAAATTATTTGTGAAACTAAATGAAAGGGCATAATATGAATAGAAATGTTACGGGATTTCCTAAAGATTTCTTATGGGGTGGAGCAATCGCTGCCAATCAAGCAGAAGGTGCTTGGGATATTGATGGGAAAGGTCCATCAATGGCGGACATTGAAATTCTACCTGAAATATATTCACGTACACAAGTAGTAGGATTTAAACATACAAAAGAGGATATTGAAAAATCATTAAGTGATAGCACTGGTTATTACCCTCGAAGAGGTGCAATCGATTTCTATCATACTTATGAAAGCGATTTGGAATTAATGGCAGAGATGGGATTTAAATGCTTTAGAACATCATTTAATTGGGCTCGTATATATCCAACTGGAGAAGAAGACCAACCAAATGAATCGGGATTACAGTTTTATGATAAGTTAATAGATAAAATGTTGAGCCTGGGTATTGAACCTGTTATGACAGTCA
>JAVWHX010000152.1:0-537 GCA_036639875.1 Coprobacillus sp. | reverse complement strand
AAACGTGACTTAGAAAATGCAAATAGCGCCATTTTAGTTAATGTCACAACAAGTGATTTCTATGATGATCATCCTTTAGCGGGAATTGAATTTCAACGTCAACTTGAAAGAAAAGCATTTGAATTGGCTGGAAATAATTACTATGCTCCTGTACAATTGGTTGATGATTATTTGAATAATCAATTAACAACACAATTCAAGGAAGTGATTCCTTCATATCGCCCTGGATATACTTATGTTAACTTAAACAATCTTTTTCCAGATTTCATCAATCGTAATTTGAAAGAAGGACTTCGTTTAATGAATGAACGTATGCCAGGATTTATTGATGAAAATACACTTTTGACAGGGGTTGAGACACGAAGTAGTGCTCCAGTTAAAATATTACGCAATGACACTTATCAGTCAAATGTGCAAAAAATATATCCGATAGGGGAAGGTGCCGGCTATGCTGGCGGTATTATGTCTGCAGCAGTTGATGGAATCATGTGTGCAGAAATGATAACAAGGGGGAAGAAAAATGGAAGCTATTGATGT
>JAVWHX010000151.1:0-539 GCA_036639875.1 Coprobacillus sp. | reverse complement strand
GCTACGCCTGCACTTGAAAACTAAGTTAGTTTTTAAAATGCAAAAACCCAGTGTAATCACTGGGTTTTTATTTAATACTGGATTTATATTCCACACGAGTGAATCATGATTGAATTTTTTAATAAAATTTAAACTCATTCACGAATAAATACAGCCAAAAGCACATGTCAATTTATACGATAAAAATGTTAATTCACATCCCCATCAAAAAATTAACAATTACATTAATTTATTAAACAGGATTAATAAAATAGAAATACACCACAATAACAGCCAAAATAAACATTGATAGCAATAAATACGTATTTACGGTATTAAAGCTTTTAATAAATTTCACAATTTCCACTATATCAATCCAAATCTACTGTTAAGGTCATACATGCCATTTTATTAATATATGATTACATATATTTACATAAATTAAAACTGATTCATTTCAAGTCTTTTATTATCTTGCAATGAATTCCTCTCAGCATATTTAAAGACGAAATAAATAAAATCCTTGTCTACACAATATTGTGAGCCAATACATACTGAAC
>JAVWHX010000150.1:0-543 GCA_036639875.1 Coprobacillus sp. | reverse complement strand
AGTCAGCTCAATACCAAACTGTGAGCCATCCCCCAATAGGCGTTTAAAACTGTCAACATCTTCGGGTGTGGTAATAATAAGAACTTCACGAATACCTGCCAACATCAAAACTGACAAAGGATAATAAATCATCGGCTTATCATAAATCGGCAACAACTGCTTTGATACGCCTTTGGTAATTGGGTACAAGCGTGTTCCAGAACCACCTGCGAGAATAATTCCCTTTGTATTCATGATTGATCTACTCCTAGTCTCTCGCGTTGATAGCTGCCATCTTGAACTCTACGGCACCAGTCTAAATGACTTAAATACCATTCTACAGTTTGACGAATACCCGTTTCAAAAGATTCTTGTGGCACCCACCCCAATTCATTTTTTATTTTAATCGCATCAATAGCATAACGATGATCATGACCGGGGCGATCTTGAACAAAAGTAATTAAAGATGCATAAGACTGTTGATCATTTCGTGGTTGAAGTTCGTCTAATAGTTGGCAAATTGTTCTAACAACTTCAATATTCTGTTTTTCATTATGACCGCCA
>JAVWHX010000149.1:0-552 GCA_036639875.1 Coprobacillus sp. | reverse complement strand
ATAAATTTTTCATTTTAATCCTCCGTCTAGTTGCCTATTTAATAATTTCAGATTTAAAACTTATTCCATTCTTGGGAAGTTCTACTCCTAATATATCTGCTACAGTAGCACCTATATCTGCAAAGCTAGTTCTTGTTCCTAAATCATATCCATTAACTAAACTCTTTCCATAAACTAATATAGGTATATATTCTCTAGTATGATCTGTTCCTTTATATGTAGGATCATTTCCATGGTCTGAGTTTATAATTAATATATCATCATCTTTCATATTTTCTAATATTTCAGGTATTCTAGCATCGAATTCTTCTAATGCATTTTTATATCCATTTACATCTCTTCTATGTCCATACTTAGAGTCAAAATCTACTAAGTTAGTAAATATCAGCCCATTGTTATCTTTTTTCATATAATTTATAGTTTGATCTACACCATCCATATTATCTTTAGTGTGTATAGCCTCAGTTATTCCCTGCTTATTGAATATATCTTCTATTTTTCCAACACCTATTACATCTAATTTAGATTTTTTTATAGTATCTAATACAGTAT
>JAVWHX010000148.1:0-562 GCA_036639875.1 Coprobacillus sp. | reverse complement strand
ACTATTTATTTCACCAATTCCAAAATTTTTAACTTCAACAGAATTAATTAAATTATTTGCTAATTCTTTATCTGCATTATGGAATACTACACTATAATCACCAACACTTTCCCTGCGACTTTCTGCTTGAAATTCACTTTTAGTGATATAGATATATATTATATTAGTAAATAAAATCATAGCTATTGCCACTGAAATGATATTTAGCATAGTCATCTTCTTATCTTTTTTCATCACTTTATTAGCAATTCCCCTATACATTTTCTGCTCCTCCACTTATAGAACCATCTCTTAATTCAATAATTCTATCTGCCTTTTTCGCTACACTCAAATCATGTGTTATTATTATGAGTGTTTGGCTGAACTTATTTGCTGAGTACCTTAATAGTTCTAGTATTTCTTTAGAATTTTCACTATCAAGATTTCCTGTTGGTTCATCAGCTAAAATTATTGATGGTTTATTAATTAATGCTCTAGCAATTGAAACTCTTTGTTGTTCTCCTCCAGATAATTGAGATGGGTGATGATTTAATCTATCTTTAATTCCTAACACATCAATTAT
>JAVWHX010000147.1:0-575 GCA_036639875.1 Coprobacillus sp. | reverse complement strand
AAGAATCGATGCTATACTCTTTAAAAGCAGGTGGCAAACGCATCCGTCCATTATTTGTGGCGGCGGTATGTGAAATGTATGAACAGCCATTAGCACCGAGCTATGTTGTTGGTTCGGCTGTCGAAATGATTCATACATATTCATTAATTCACGATGATTTACCATGTATGGACGATGATGATTTACGCCGCGGTAAGCCGACAAACCATGTTGTTTATGGCGAAGCATTAGCAACATTAGCAGGGGACGCATTAAACACATTAGCATTTGGCATATTGACAAGACTTGATATTGCTGCTGACAAGCGTATTGAACTTGTTGAGTTATTAAGTGTTGCAGCAGGTGCGGAAGGCATGGTTGGCGGTCAAATTTTAGATATGGACGGCGAACAGCGTTTATTAAATTTACAAGAACTTGAAACCGTTCATGTTAATAAAACTGGGGCTTTATTACGTTTTAGTATCGAATCGGGCGCAGTATTAGCAAATGCGCCAGAAAAAGAGCGCCGTGCATTAGTAGAATACGCACATCATATTGGCTTAGCATTCCAAATCCAAGATGATATTCTAGATATT
>JAVWHX010000146.1:0-580 GCA_036639875.1 Coprobacillus sp. | reverse complement strand
ATGGCAAGGGGGATATGATATGTTAAAAATTGAGAATTTTTCAAAGAGTTATAAGGGTAGTAAAAAGGCAGTAGACAATGTTTCAATACAGGTTAATGCTGGTGAACTTTATGGGTTTATTGGACATAATGGAGCAGGAAAAACTACTACAATAAAATCAGTTGTTGGAATAAACGAATTTGAAGAAGGGGAAATATTAGTAGATGGAAAATCTATTAAAAAGAACCCTATTGAATGTAAAAAGATAATGGCATATATACCAGATAATCCAGATTTATATGAATCATTAACAGGAATTCAGTATTTGAATTTTGTAGCTGATATATATGGAGTTTCAAAAGATGAAAGAGAATTACTTATAAAAAAATATGCTGATGAATTTGAAATAACTAAGTACTTAGGAGATTTAATATCAGCATACTCTCATGGTATGAAGCAAAAACTTGCAATAATATCGGCACTTATTCATAAACCTAAGTTATTAGTTTTAGATGAACCTTTTGTAGGGTTAGATCCAAAAGCGGCGCATAAATTAAAGCTAATTATGAAAGAAATTTGTAATGAAGGTAGTTCAATTTTC
>JAVWHX010000145.1:0-581 GCA_036639875.1 Coprobacillus sp. | reverse complement strand
GAAGGTAAAGGTGGTCATAGGACTTTAATGGCTTATAGTTTAGGAAATTTTGTGCATGGAATGATGGAAGAAGAAACCCAATTAGGTGGAATGTTATCTTTTGATTTTGTAAAGAAAGATAATAAGTTATCTATTGATAATGTTGTATTAACTCCTCTTATAAATCATTATGAAGCTTCTAATAAGAAAAATGTATATGATTCAAGAAATAGTTTTACTGTTTATAGACTTAAAGATTATAGTGAAGAACTTGCTTTAAAACATGGGTTAAATGGTTATCAAGGTATTCAAATATCTGTATCTAAAATGAAAGAGAAAGTAACAAATAGAATAAGCAGTGGAATTAATATAGATATGTAAACTATGTGTTAACATAGTTTTATTTTTTGGTAAAAATATGCTCTATAAAAAATTGTAGAAGTATGTTATAATACTCATGTTAAATTAACAAATGGGAGAATTATATGATTGGATATTATAATTATACAGTTATATTGACTTATTTAAGTTTAATAAGTGCTATGTTTGGAACACATCTTGCTTTTAATCAAGAATATGTTGGAGCACTTATATGCTTACTT
>JAVWHX010000144.1:0-584 GCA_036639875.1 Coprobacillus sp. | reverse complement strand
TACTCTCTTTATAACGGGATTAAATGGTATAAATTTATCTATCTTATAACTAGATAAGGAGTCCTTAGATTTTAAAAAGTTTTTAATGGCTAAATCTATAACATCCTCTCCTTTAGGATCAGAGGCTAAAACTCCGTATATTGTCATGAGTTCGCTTGTTATTCCCTCAACTGGAAAAACTCCAGCTATACTTAATTTATTTTGAGTCAATGTTCCTGTTTTATCACTACAAAGAACATTTACACTTGCTAAGGCTTCTATAGAATTTAACTTAGAAACTATAGCTTTCATCTTTGATAGTTGTAAAGCTCCTAGAGCTATCGTTACAGATATAACTGCTGGCATTGCTACTGGAATAGTTGCAACCATTAAAACCAATACTGTTTTTACTATTCTTAAAATAGTTACTTGATCTAAAGGTCTTATTAAAATCAATTGGAATGTTACTAAAATTATTGAAAGAACTACAGCTCCAATTATTAAAAAATTTCCTACAGATGTTATTTCTCCTGTTAATTGGCTCTTAGCTCCTGCCTCAGCTACTAATTTTGCCGTTTTACCAAAATATGTATTTACGCCAGTTG
>JAVWHX010000143.1:0-587 GCA_036639875.1 Coprobacillus sp. | reverse complement strand
TATAAATTTATTAATATTTTTAATAATAAGTAGTTGAGTTTAAATATTGAAAATTAATGAGTGACTTACTAAAGTTTAATGTTTTTATTAACTATAGAATCATATATAAAGTGTGCAAATAATGAATTAGACCAAGCAAACCAATCTCTTGTGAATTTAGTTGAATCATCACAATGGAATCCTTCATGCATAAAGCCTGTACCACCATCACTATTTATTAATGTATTTATTAGATCTTTGATAATATCAGCATTATTAGTTGTAAGCCCATTCATTGAAAGTGCTATATGCCAGATGTATTCTGGTGGAGTATGAGGACTACCTATACCGCTAGCTGCTTTACCTTCATAATAGAATGGATTATTTTTGCTTAAAATAAACTTTCTTGTATTTTGATAAATTTCATCATCAATTCCTCTGAATTCTAAATATGGAATTGATAAAAGACTTGGAACATTAGCATCATCCATAAAGTTAAAGTTGCCTAAACCATCTACTTCATAAGCGTATATATCACCAAATTCTTCATTGTGAACTATACCGAATTTATCTATACCTTCTTCAATTTGAATTCTTAAAGATTTAGC
>JAVWHX010000142.1:0-593 GCA_036639875.1 Coprobacillus sp. | reverse complement strand
GAAAATGGAACAACCTTCATCACAAATTTTCCTCATTCTTTTCTTCAATGTAAATGCTGCTTTGGGATCTAACCCAACGAAGGGTTCATCAAGAACCAACAACTTTGGTTGATGAACAAATGCGCAAATTAGTGCTAACTTTTGTTTCATCCCGTGAGAATAGGAACTAATTGAATCTCCTAGATTTGTATCCAATTCCAATTCTTTTGAAAGTTCCTCAATACGAGCTAATCTAACTTCATTTGGTACACCATACAAATCACAGATAAAATTAATATATTTAATCCCCGTTAAATGTTCATACAAATCTGGATTATCTGGTATATATGCCATCACTTGTTTACAAGCGATTGGATCTTTCTTAATACTTTTACCATCAATTAAAACCTCGCCACTTTCAAAATCAAGAATACCTACAACACTTCGAATTGTCGTGGTTTTTCCTGCTCCATTATGACCAATAAAACCAAATATTTCTCCACTTGAAACCTCAAGGTTAATCCCTTTTACTATTTCTTTTTGTCCATAAGATTTATGGAAATTCTTAATTTCTAACATCATTTTCTTTTCTTAATCCTTTCTGTAAATTCTCA
>JAVWHX010000141.1:0-604 GCA_036639875.1 Coprobacillus sp. | reverse complement strand
AGATATCGCTGATCCAGCTGAGTGTAAAGCTATTGCTGATTTAGGAGTTACTATGTTAGCTGCTGGAATCGGAAACATCCATGGTCAATACCCTGCAAACTGGGTTGGATTAGACATGGGAGCTTTATCAAAGATCAACGAAGCTGTTGGAGCTATGCCATTAGTATTACACGGTGGTACTGGAATTCCAGAAAACATGATCAAAGAAGCTATCTCTTTAGGAGTTTCTAAAATCAATGTTAACACTGAATGTCAATTATCATTTGCAGAAGGTACTAGAAAGTACATCGAATCTGGTAAAGACCTTCAAGGAAAAGGCTTTGACCCAAGAAAGCTATTAAATCCTGGATTTGAAGCTATCAAAGCTACAGTTAAAGAAAAAATGGAATTATTCGGTTCAGTTAACCAAGCTTAATTCTAATTATCTTTTAACTTAAAAGGGACTATATAAAAATTATTTATAATTTTTATATAGTCCCTTTAATTTAAAATTAAAAATGCAATTCTAAAAAAACTCCCTAAAGAGTTCCACTCTTAACTCTTAACTATTATTTCCCTTTTGCTTTTTCTACTCTCAACTTCTTACCTTTTATAGTCATCTTTG
>JAVWHX010000140.1:0-621 GCA_036639875.1 Coprobacillus sp. | reverse complement strand
GATATGAAAAAACAATCAGATATAGTGTTAATATATTTCCACTGGGGAACTGAAAGATCATATTATCCGGATCAAGTACAAAAAGATTTTGCACATTTTGCAATAGACAATGGAGCGGATTTAGTTTTAGGAAGTCATCCTCATGTCATACAAGGTATAGAAAAATACAAAGAAAAATATATAGCTTATAGTTTAAGTAATTTCTGTTTTGGGGGAAATAAAAATCCACAAGATAAGGATACATTTATTTATCAGCAAACATTTAATTTTGAAGGTAATAAACTTTTAAGTATAGATAATCCTAATATTATACCGTGTTCTATATCTTCACAAAACAATGTTAACAACTATCAACCTACCCCATCTAGAGGAGCAGATGCTGAACGAATAAAGAATAAATTAGAAAATATTAGCCAAAAATTGAATATTTAATATAAGAAATATTTAAAGTTATTCTTTTTTGAATTTTGTGAAAACTTTTTCCTGATTTGTGTTTAAGAATTAACAATATATGGTATATATAAAAAAGAATTACCAATTAAAATATTTTAGGGGGATAAAAATATGTCTTGTGTTAGTTGTAAAATGTGTGAAAGTGCAGATAAAAAATTAGAAAGTTTC
>JAVWHX010000139.1:0-624 GCA_036639875.1 Coprobacillus sp. | reverse complement strand
AGTAATTGGCACTTTCTTACAGTGTTAAATAAAAAAGCGCGCACCTCATTCACAGAAATGCGCTTGTCGTAACATTTTCAGGGTGATTAGGTGCTCAAGCCTAATCACCTAATGAATGAGGTGCGGAGAGCTAAACGAGTCGCCAGCAAAAATGCCCCGCTCATCATAACGCTCAGCTTAATTATTGTCGTATAAATCATTTAAAAGATAAAACAAAAGAGGGGTGCGGGTTCAACCGGTGAACCGGACACCCCTCTTCACCATTTCGTTAGAATTAAACTAATTCAATAACTACTACAGGTGCGCCGTCTCCACGACGAGGACCTACTTTAAGAATACGAGTGTAACCACCTTGACGCTCTGCATAACGTGGTGCAATATCGTCAAATAATTTTTGAAGTGCGAAAACAGTGTTTGCTTCTTCGCCTTCGCCAACTGTTACTAACTCACGACGGATAAATGCTGCCGCTTGACGACGTGCATGTAAATCTCCGCGTTTACCTAAAGTAATCATTTTTTCAACAGCTTTGCGTGTTTCTTTAGCGCGAGCTTCAGTAGTTTCGATACGCTCGTTGATAATTAAATCAGTAGCTAAGTCACGTAATAAAGCTTTACGTTGAGAAC
>JAVWHX010000138.1:0-638 GCA_036639875.1 Coprobacillus sp. | reverse complement strand
AGAAAAATAGTTATGAGTTTAAAAAGAAACTCTATAATATAATGAATTGGGAAAGTGATGAAAGAGGATATAAAGTTTGTCCACAAGGTCATTCGTTCGATCAAGAGAAAGAAGAAAAGTGGAGAAAAGATGGAGAGTATCTACAAATAAGTAGAGTTTTTGAATGTGGGAAATGTGAGAGTTGTATAGTCAAGGAAAAATGTACGACCTCAAAAGGACAAAGAAAGATAAGAATAAATGAAGTTTTAAATGAATTACAAAATACAGTCGATATAAACCTAGGAACAGAAGAAGGAAAAGAGATGAAAGTCCAAAGAAGCATTCAAGCTGAAGGGACATTTGGAGTCATCAAACAAGATATGAATTATATAAGATTGCGTAGAAGAGGAAGTGTCAATGTAAGAACAGAACTATTTTTAATAGGAATAGCCTTCAATATACGCAAATATCATAATAGAAAGATAAGAAAACAAAAACAAGTCATTTCCTAAATAGCGAAATCAACATGATAAAAGTAGCTAGTTCTTTTTATGGTACCAAAAAAGTTATTCACAATAGAACAACTTTCCTTTATTACTAAATGCTTAGAAAAAGCAAAAAAAGGCGTAACGCTAAAGATAAAAATCTTTATTCGTTAC
>JAVWHX010000137.1:0-675 GCA_036639875.1 Coprobacillus sp. | reverse complement strand
ACTTGCATGTCTTCTTCATGAGAAGCCGTTTGCAGGAGTTAACGGTTCAGGTAAGCACAATAACTGGTCACTAAGCACAGATGATGGACAAAACCTATTAAACCCAGGTAAAACTCCACATGAAAATGCACAGTTCTTATTATTTTTATGTGCAGTAATTAAGGCTGTTGATATGTACCCAGAACTACTTCGTGCGTCAGCTGCATCAGCTGGAAACGACCATAGACTAGGAGGACATGAAGCGCCACCAGTTATAATTTCAATTTTCCTTGGAGATCAGCTAACTGATATTCTAGAGCAAATTGAAAGAGGAGAACTTAAAACATCTAAGCAGGGTGGACTTCTTGAAATAGGTGTTGCTAAGCTTCCAGCAGTTAAAAAGGATACAACAGATAGAAATAGAACATCACCATTTGCATTTACAGGTAATAAGTTTGAATTTAGAATGGTTCAATCATCAGGGTCTGTATCAGATGCGAATATTGTTCTAAATACTATAGTTGCAGAGGTTTTAGACGAAATAGCAACAAGACTTGAAAATACTAATGATATTAAGGCAGAACTTGAAGTAATAGTTAAGGAAATAGTAGTTAACCACAAGAGAATCATCTTTAATGGTGATGGATACTCAAATGCTTGGGTTGAAGAGGCTACAAAGGAGAGAAACCTACCAAA
>JAVWHX010000136.1:0-693 GCA_036639875.1 Coprobacillus sp. | reverse complement strand
CAGCTGGGAGAGCGCCTGCCTTGCACGCAGGAGGTCAGCGGTTCGATCCCGCTAGGCTCCATTGTAATCTGATTGCAGATTACAGAATTTGTTCTTTGAAAACTGGATACTGTTTAAAAAGTAATTAAAGTAAGAAACCGAGAAAACACCGCGTTTTAAATGAGTTTTTTAATTAGTTCTTATCGTAAGATAATGAATAAAATCATTGACTAACATCATGAGATTCCTTCGGGAATACCATCGATAAAAATTTTGTGCTAATGCGAAGCAATTCGAGGAAATGAGTGTTTGAGAAACGGAGCGTACTAGCGTACGTGAGTATCACAAAACACGAAATTAACGAAGAAGTGTGAAGTAGTAGTGCCAAAATTAGGTTAAGTTAATAAGGGCGCACGGTGGATGCCTTGGCACTAAGAGCCGATGAAGGACGGGACTAACTCCGATATGCTTTGGGGAGCTGTAAGTAAGCTTTGATCCAGAGATTTCCGAATGGGGGAACCCACTATGCTTAATCGCATAGTATCTTCACGTGAATACATAGCGTGTTGAGGACAGACGCAGGGAACTGAAACATCTAAGTACCTGCAGGAACAGAAAGAAAATTCGATTCCCTGAGTAGCGGCGAGCGAAACGGAAACAGCCCAAACCAACAAGCTTGCTTGTTGGGGTTGTAGGACATTCAATACGGAGTTA
>JAVWHX010000135.1:0-722 GCA_036639875.1 Coprobacillus sp. | reverse complement strand
AATACGCGAGAAACTGTTGCTATAGAAACATTGGCTTGCTTTGCTACATCGACAATAGTAACTTTCATGAGGTACCTCCTATAAAGTGGTCATAAATCTTTCAAAGGCTTTAATTCCTTCTTTATCTAATTTAAATACTCCACAATCTTCTAATACTTTTTCAAATTTTTGAGCTATTTCATATTCTAATATTTGTTGATAATCTTTTTCATCTTTATATTTTGATTTTAAATATGTTATCCAATCAGCATGTTTTTCAATACTTTTTGCTTCTGTCTCATTGATTTCTGCTCCACTTAAACACTTTTGAATAACTTGTAGTTCATCTTTTAAACGTGCTGGTAAAACTGCAATTCCAGCAACTTCAATTAAACCAATATTTTCTTTCTTAATATGGTGCACATCTTCATGTGGATGGAATATTCCAAAAGGATGTTCTTCACTAGTTCGATTGTTTCTTAACACCAAATCAAGTTCATATAGCCCATTCTTTTTTCTAGCGATAGGTGTAATTGTATTATGCATTTGTGTACAAGTACATGCCAGTATATTACTTGTTTCATCACTATAAGCTTTCCACTGCGTTAAAATATGCGTAGCTAAGCTAATCACATCACTCGCTTTTTCTCCATGCAACCGAATGGTTGATAGAGGCCAGTTTAAATGTGCTAGTCTTACATTGGGAAACTTATCTAAACTATACTCGTTAATTACGCTCGCAC
>JAVWHX010000134.1:0-732 GCA_036639875.1 Coprobacillus sp. | reverse complement strand
AATGGTACGGATCGCCTTTATATGCATCCAGAATCAGCAATTGAACTTGAGCGTCTTTTGAAAATTATCGCTGAAAATGGATTAGATGAAGGATTTAATATAATAAAAAAAGAACAAAGAACTGAATAAAATTTCAGTTCTTTTATATTTGAGTTAGTTACTCTTATCGAAATAGAAGAATATTATGATGCAGTGATTTATTTTTTAATACTCATTTCTTGAAGATTCAATACTTCGTCAACAACCTCTTCATAAAATTCACGTTCATGGCATACTAACAAAATTGTACCAGGATATGATTTCAGAGCTTTTTGAAGTTCGTCTTTTGCATCTTGATCTAAATGATTTGTTGGTTCATCAAGAACTAGAATATTACTAGGACGATTTAATATTTTACATAAGCGAAGTTTTGCTTGTTCACCACCAGACAAGACATTAACACGACTTTCTATTTGATCAGTTGTTAGTCCACATCAATACACGTTTTTGTAGATTTAGGAGGTTCTTGTTCAAAATACCCAATTTCTAAGTTTTCTCCTAAGTGAACTTTACCATCAATCGCAGGAATAATCCCCAACAAACTTTTTAACAGTGTTGATTTACCTAAACCATTTGCACCGATAATAGCGACTTTTTTTCCTTTTTCTAAAACAAGATTCATTGGTGAAGATAATGGTTGATCATAACCAATAACTAAATCATTAGTTTCGAATAATGTTTTGGATGGTGTCT
>JAVWHX010000133.1:0-742 GCA_036639875.1 Coprobacillus sp. | reverse complement strand
AATCATCCACAAGCATTGATACTAACTCCAACTAGAGAGCTGGCAGTTCAAGTAAAAGAGGATATTAGAAACATTGGAGTATTTAAAAGAATTAAAGGTGTAGCTGTATTTGGTAAACAACCATTTTCAGATCAAGCTAGAGAATTAAAAGGTAAAACGCATGTTGTAATAGGTACACCAGGTAGAGTTCTTGATCATATAGATAGAGAAACTTTAAAGCTTGATAAAATTAAGTACTTCATTATTGATGAAGCAGATGAAATGCTAAATATGGGATTTATTAAGCAAGTGGAAGCAGTAATTAGAAGAATGCCTAAAAAAAGAGTAACTATGTTATTCTCAGCAACGATTCCAGAAGAAATATTAGATTTATGTGAAAAGCACATGGATAATCCAGTTAATATTGAAATAAAAGCACAGAAATTAATTACAGATAATATAGAACATAAGTTATATACTGTAGGCAATGAAGACAAGATTGATGTATTAAATGATATTCTTATAAATGAAATGCCAAAGACTGCAGTTGTATTTTGTAAAACAAAGGAAAATGTAGATAATGTTTACGATGAATTAATGGATAGAAGATATTCTGTAAATAGAATTCATGGTGGAATGATGCAAAATGATAGATTAAGTAACATGGATAAATTCAGAAGAGGTGATTTTAGAATATTAGTAGCAACAGATGTTGCAGCAAGAGGAATCGATATTGATGGAATAACTCATGTAATTAATTTTG
>JAVWHX010000132.1:0-762 GCA_036639875.1 Coprobacillus sp. | reverse complement strand
CATTCTCAATTAATGTTTCTTCAACTGTATCTTGAACCAATTCAACAGTTGGTAATTCAGTATGTCTTGCTTCTAATTTCTCTTCTACTGATTTAGCAACACGTATAGCCATTTCTAAATCATATTTTGCTTCTGTTGCTTGAAAAGATCTATAGATAGCTCCAGCAATTTTATTCACATCAAAACTATCCATTCTTCCATCTCTTTTTCTAATATATTGGATCATAGCAGATACCTCCTCATTATTAAATTAAGTATCTCATAACTTTTTTTATATCTCAACTCATATGAATGATAAGTAACTATTTTTTTTAAGAAAAAGAGGCTGTAACGAGTAAATAAATCGTTAATAGTTTCTGAATACGCAAAAACGCACAGTGATGTGCGTTTTTTTGGTATAATTTAGTCGATGAAAACAAATATATACGAGTCAAATTATAATGCATATCAACTCAATATGCTACTAGATTTTACTTTTTCTTTTGAAAAAGATATTGCTCATGATGATATTTGTAGAACTATTATTGAAATCACGGAAGGGATTCATATTGGGAAGTATGTTGATTTCAAAAATAGAAATACTCATGGGTATAATGGAGTTATGATGTTTAAACTCCTCATTCTTTCTTTTGCTCTTTTTGGATACGCTTCTACAAGAGAACTAGAAAGACTTTGTAAAACTGATATTCGCTTTATGTTTATCTCTCAATGCCAGACTCCTAGTCATATGGCTTTTGAAAGATTCATTAAAGATGATTTAAC
>JAVWHX010000131.1:0-766 GCA_036639875.1 Coprobacillus sp. | reverse complement strand
ATCCGACATTGCTTCATTATTACAACAAGATTCAGCAATTACGCACGTATCGATGGTGCATTGTGAAACGACAACGGGAATTTTAAACCCAATTGAAGAAGTGATCGCCGTTGCAAAACAACACAATAAACAAGTGATTATTGATGCAATGAGTAGCTTCGGTGGTGTCCCAATTGATATGGACGCATTGCAAATTGATTATTTAGTTAGTAGTGCGAATAAGTGCATTCAAGGCGTACCGGGCTTCGGTTTTGTTATAGCGAATATTGACCGTTTATCAGCATGCCAAGGGGTGGCTCGTAGTGTATCACTTGATTTATATGATCAATGGCAAGCGATGAAAGTAGATGGGAAATGGCGTTTTACATCACCTACACATGTGGTGGCCGCATTTGCACAGGCGTTAGTTGAATTAGAACAAGAAGGTGGAGTAGCAGCACGCTTTAATCGTTATGCAACGAATAATTCTTATTTACGCAAAGAAATGCAGGCGATAGGCTTTACGCCGTATATTGATGAAGCGTATCAGTCACCTATTATTACATCATATTTTTATCCGAGTGAAAGCTTTGAATTTGCGGCCTTTTATGAAGCGATTAAGCAAAAAGGATTCGTTTTATATCCCGGGAAATTAACAGATGCTGATACATTCCGCATTGGTAATATTGGGGACATTCATCTGACAGATATGGAGCAATTAGTAGTCGCAATTAAAGAATATATGGGGGTTGCAGTATAATGACAACAAAAATTGAAGGTGTTATTT
>JAVWHX010000130.1:0-771 GCA_036639875.1 Coprobacillus sp. | reverse complement strand
ATTATGGAGAAGATAAAGAGGCTAAACAGGCATTGAACACTATGATTAAAGATGCATCTAAAGAAGGCTTAAGCATTAGATTAGTATCAGGTTATAGGAGTTATCAAGAACAAGTACGTATTTATGCAAGCAATGTTGCACAGCAAGGAGAGTATCATGCTAGTATATACTCTGCTAGGGCTGGTTTTAGTGAACATCAATCAGGTTTAACTTTTGATCTAGGTGGAAGTGTTAGAAGTACGGATTTAGTAGAGTCTTTTGGAGATACAAAAGAAGGTAAATGGCTAGCTGATAATGCTCATAAATATGGATTTATAATTAGATTTTTAAAAGACAAGGAAGAAATTACAGGATATGCTTATGAACCATGGCATGTTAGATATGTTGGTGTTGAGCATAGTACAGCAATAAAAGAAAGTGGGCAATGTCTTGAAGAGTATTTAGGGTTATATCCATTTGAATAAATGTAATAAAATAAAAAAATAAGCAAATCTTACTATATTAACTTGTATAGTAAGATTTATTTTTTTATAATAGAAAAGGTAGTGTTATTAAATATAATACAGTAGAAGCTACATAAGGGGGATTAAATAATGAGAGTTATTGGTACAACAGCGAGAGGTTTAAGAGCTCCAATTATAAAAGAAGGTGATGATTTAAGAAGGATCGTAGTAGATACAGTCTTAAATGCATCTGAAGCAGAAGGTTTTAAAATTGAGGAGAATGATGTTATAGGAATAACTGAATCACTAGTTGCAAGAGCACAAGGTA
>JAVWHX010000129.1:0-772 GCA_036639875.1 Coprobacillus sp. | reverse complement strand
AAAGCATCTGAAAAAGCGAAGAATATCATTGCCCTTGCTATCCAAAGATATGCTCAAGAGGAAACAATTGAACGTACAGTATCCGTTGTAGGATTACCTAGTGAAGAAATGAAAGGTAGAATCATCGGAAGAGAAGGTCGTAATATTCGTGCAATTGAACAAATTACAGGAGTTGATCTTATCATTGATGATACACCTGAAACAATTACGATTAGTTGTTTTGATCCAATCCGTAGAGAAGTTGCTCGTTTAGCACTTGAAACTTTAATTCGTGATGGAAGAATTCAACCAGGACGTATTGAAGAAGTAGTAAATAAAGTAACAAAAGAAATGAATGAAACAATTCAAAAAACAGGTGAAGATGCAGTCTTTAAACTTGGAATTGGTAAAATTGATAAGGAAATCGTTCGTTTAATTGGACGACTTAAATATCGTTATAGTTATGGTCAAAATGTATTACAACATAGCATGGAAGTAGCTCATTTATGTGGCATGATGGCTGCTGAACTTGGATTAAACCAAGCTTTAGCGAAACGTGCTGGGTTATTACATGATATTGGTAAAGCACTTGACTTTGAACAAGATGGGTCACATATGGAACTTGGTGCTAAGGTAGCTCGTAAGTATGGTGAAAATGAAATCGTTATTAATTCAATTGAGTCACATCATGGTGATGTTGAACCAACTGGCTTAATTTCTAACTTAGTTGCTGCAGCGGATGCATTAAGTGCTGCAAGACCAGGAGCTCGTTATGAGTCAATGGAAAACTATG
>JAVWHX010000128.1:0-837 GCA_036639875.1 Coprobacillus sp. | reverse complement strand
GGTCAACTTGCCATCCCCATTCACTAATTGGTAAATATGGATTCTTAACACCAGTAGTTAAGTTACCACCCACTTTTTCACGTTGTTCTGCATTAACACTTTGTACCATGCTCATGTAGTAACTAAATGAAATGAAGTCGACTGTATAGTTTTGAATGATATCTAAATCATCCTTCTCCATTTTTATATCAAAGCCTTTGCTTTGCCATTCTTTAAATATGAATGTTGGATAGAATCCCAATACTTGGACATCAGTATAGAATGAATTAACTCGATTATCTTTTTGAGCTAGATAAATATCTTCAGGATTACATGTTTCTGGATAAGTTAATGTTTTTGTAACCATACATCCCATTTGAGATCCCGGAATAATTTCATGACAAAGTTTCGTAGCGATTGCACTTGCAACAAATTGATGATGTAATGCTTGATATATGGCTTCTTCTGCTTTGTCTTTACTTTCATACTTCTCTTCTAGAACACCAATTGTTGTGAACGCATGTCTGAATACACTATCAATTTCATTAAATGTTAACCAATATTTGACTTCATCCTTGAAACTTTCGAAGCATACTTTTGCATAGCGTACAAAGAAATCAACAACTTCCCTACTAACCCAACCATCATAATGATTCACTAAATAAAGTGGCATCTCATAGTGACTTAATGTTACTAGTGGTTCAATATTTGCTTTACGCAATGTTTTGAATAAGTCTTTATAGTATTCAATTCCTTTTTGATTTGGTTGTTCCTCATTACCATTTGGGAATAAGCGAGTCCATGCAATCGAAACACGAAGTGTTTTAAATCCCATCTCTTGAAATAAAGCAATATCTT
>JAVWHX010000127.1:250-894 GCA_036639875.1 Coprobacillus sp. | reverse complement strand
AATATTCCGTTAACGGATCTGCCTTTGCCTATCGGAATATCCTTTTACACGTTCCAGTCGATGTCTTATATTATCGACGTCTATCGAGGGACAGCGAAAGCACAACGAAATTGGATAGACTTCGGCACATATGTCGCCCTGTTCCCACAATTAGTGGCAGGGCCGATTGTGAAATATAGCACGATTGCAGAACAGCTAAAACAGCGCACTGAAAATATGAAGATGTTTGCAGAAGGGGTTCGTAGGTTTACCATTGGACTAGCAAAGAAGGTGCTACTTGCCAACAATATCGGCTTACTGTGGGACACAATCTCTAGCTCTAGTCCAACGTCAATGGCTGTATTAACAGCCTGGTTAGGCATTATCGCGTTTGCTTTCCAAATTTATTTTGATTTTAGTGGTTATTCAGATATGGCGATTGGCCTCGGTTTGATGTTTGGTTTCCGATTTAACGAAAACTTTAACAAACCCTATATTGCACAGAGCATTACAGACTTTTGGCGGAGATGGCATATATCACTTAGCAGTTGGTTTCGTGAATATGTATACATCCCCCTTGGTGGAAATCGACGAGGATTAGCCATTCAAACACGTAATATTTTGATTGTTTGGATGCTGACAGGGTTTTGGCATGGCGCAAGCTG
>JAVWHX010000127.1:0-240 GCA_036639875.1 Coprobacillus sp. | reverse complement strand
TGGTACTTTATATTGTGGGGATTGTATTTTGGAGTCATCCTCATTTTTGAAAAATGGTGGGGACTAGCATTACTTCAACGTGCACCACGCTTTATCAGACATCTTTATGCCATACTTCTCATTCTTATGGGGTGGGTGCTATTTGCCTTTGAAGAACCTTCTTTAATTATTAGCTATTTGGCTGCCATGTGGGGATTCAATGGTCAAGCACTGTGGGACAACCAAACTTTGTACTTCTTT
>JAVWHX010000126.1:0-899 GCA_036639875.1 Coprobacillus sp. | reverse complement strand
GTTTTGGATTGTTGTGTAACGGCAATATGCGTTCTTCTTAACAATGATTTCAACTACAGCTGAGTGTAATGAATTTGTTGTGTAAACTGGTGCTGTACAGCCTTCTACGTAGTGTACAGATGCATCTTCGTCTACGATAATAAGCGTACGTTCGAATTGACCCATGTTTTCAGAGTTAATACGGAAATAAGCTTGCAGTGGTGTATCTAATTTAACACCTTTTGGCATGTAGATGAATGAACCACCTGACCATACTGCTGAGTTTAATGCAGAGAATTTATTATCTGTATAAGGGATTACTGTACCCCAGTGTTGTTTAAAGATCTCTTCATTTTCTTTTAAAGCTGAGTCTGTATCTTTGAAGATAACGCCCATATCCGTTAGGTCTTGCTTCATGTTATGGTAAACTACTTCAGATTCATACTGAGCAGATACACCCGCAAGATATTTTTGTTCTGCTTCAGGAATACCTAATTTATCAAAAGTTGCTTTGATTTCTTCAGGTACTTCATCCCAAGATTTTTGCGTTGCTTCAGATGGCTTTACATAATACGTAATTTCATCGAAGTTTAACGATGCAAGATCGCCACCCCATTGAGGCATTGGCATTTCATAGAATTTTTCAAGAGCTTTTAAGCGGTAGTCAAGCATCCACTGTGGCTCTTCTTTCATACTTGAGATTTCACGTACGATTTCTTCTGTCAATCCACGTTCAGAACGGAAAATCGAAACGTCCTTATCATGGAAACCATATTTGTAATCGCCGATATCAGGCATTTTTTTCGCCATGTTTTTCTCCTCCGTTCATAAAATGAGAAGTGCTAAAATAAATGTTTCTAAAGCGAGTTCAATAATATACCTTTACCCTACTTTTATTATTTTAGTTCTTTTCGTTGTTT
>JAVWHX010000125.1:0-902 GCA_036639875.1 Coprobacillus sp. | reverse complement strand
ACTACCATTGAAGAGGTGATTTAATGATACTCATAGAAAATGTATCTAAAGCATATAAAAATGGAGTTCAAGCATTAAAGAATATTAATTTACACATTAGCGCTGGAGAATTCGTTTATATAATAGGACCAACTGGTTCTGGAAAATCAACAATGATTAAATTATTGGATGGAGAAGAAATACCTGATACTGGTACTGTAGAAGTAGCTGATATAAATGTAGGACTATTAAAGTTTTCTAAGGTACCTTTATACCGTCGTAATATAGGAGTAGTATTCCAAGATTTTAGATTACTACCTACTTTAACTATATTTGAAAATGTTGCATTTGCTTTAGAAGTAATTGGTGAAGATAAAGCAACTGTACGTAAAAGAGTTAGAGAAGTACTTGAACTAGTTTCATTATCTGAAAAAGCTAAAGCTTTTCCTAATGAACTAAGTGGTGGACAACAACAACGTGCTGCTATTGCAAGAGCTATTGCTAATAATCCAAAAGTACTTATAGCTGATGAACCTACAGGAAATTTAGATCCAGAGAAATCAAGAGAAATAATGGATCTATTAGAAAAGATTAATCGTGATGAAGGAACAACTATATTAATGGTTACTCATGATTCAACACTAGTAAACTTATATAAGAAACGTACAATAGCACTTGAAGAAGGCTATGTAGTAGCTGATATAATGAAGGGTGGGTACCTAAAACATGACTAATAAAAATTTAAACAATAAGAATGAATTTAAGAAATACATTAAAAGCATTCCATATCACTTTAATAATGCATTAAAAAGTATAGCAAGACATATAGCTATGAGTATATCTAGTGCAACAGCAGTAACTGTTACATTAATATTAATGATGCTGTTTTTAGTTGTAGCTTGTAATATTAGTAACTTTACAAC
>JAVWHX010000124.1:0-905 GCA_036639875.1 Coprobacillus sp. | reverse complement strand
GTGCTCAATTGAAGAAAATTCCACGCTTAGGCGCCAAAACATATGAACAAGCAATTGGATTTTTACGTATAGCAGAAGCAAAAAATCCACTGGATGCTACAGGAATCCATCCAGAGAGTTATAAATTGGCGGAAGAAATTTTACAAGCAGCCAGCCTAACGAAAAAGGATGTAGGAACAGCAAAGGCTGAGCAATCGATTAGCCAATTAGAGTTGAGTGCATTAAGTGAAACATTGCAAGTTGGGGAAGTAACTTTAAAAGATATTGTAGGGACATTAATGAAACCAGCACGAGATCCCCGAGATGCCTTTCCACAACCGTTATTAAAAACGGATGTATTACAAATGAAGGATTTACAAGTAGGCATGGAATTACAAGGGACTGTTCGAAATGTTGTTGATTTTGGTGCATTTGTTGATATCGGCGTTAAACAAGATGGACTTGTTCACATTTCTAAATTACAAAAAGGACGAGTTAAGCACCCGCTTGATGTAGTATCTTTAGGAGATATCGTGACAGTTTGGATTGAAAGTGTCGAAGTAAACAAAGGAAGAATATCGCTAACAATGCTTCCGCCAGCACTTCAAGAGAGTATTTAATAATTAATATTAATCATTTATAATGAAAGCACACCGAATAGTTGGTGTGCTTTTTATTTTTTTGGATATAAGTATGAAGGAGTTCCGACTACAGCTTGCTTGAAACATAAATAGGCTACTTTTAACTTTCCGATATGAGGTGAGTATGTGACAGATGAACAAGTTCAAAAAATAGTAGAAGACCTTTCAATTCAACACTTTGACCGACCTTTCGTACATCGAGCTTATTTTAATAACAGATTGAAAACGACAGGCGGTAGATATTTATTGAAATCGCATGACATTGAATTGAATGAAAAATTATAT
>JAVWHX010000123.1:0-944 GCA_036639875.1 Coprobacillus sp. | reverse complement strand
CTCACTTATTGTTTTAAAGAATTCAGTTTGTGAACCATCATTTTTATGAATAACAGTTTTAATTCCTCCATCATATAAATACATAAGTGTTTTTGAATAACTAGCTATCATAGGATCATGAGTAACTAACAGAATGGCTGTTCCTTGTTTGTTTAGTTTTGATAGAATACTTAGAACTTTATGAGAATTTTTAGAATCTAGATTTCCAGTTGGTTCATCGCAGAAAATAACTTTTGGATTGTTAATAAGTGCTCGAGCAATCGCAACCCTTTGACATTCACCACCAGAACATTCATGTGGATATTTATCCAATAAATCTTCAATCTCTAAATCTTTTGATAACTGAATAACTCTTTCGTGTAAATCCTTGCTATTTTGTTTTCCTAATATTGCAGGGGTAGCAATATTATCAAATATTGTAAGATAAGAAATTAAATTATGATCTTGAAATATAAAACCAAGTGTCTTATATCTAAATTCACATAACTCATTCTTATTAAGTGTTGTCATATCAACTCCTTCTAGTAATACATTCCCACTTGTGACTCTATCAAGAGTAGATAAACAGTTTAACAAAGTGCTTTTACCAGAACCAGAAGGGCCCATAATGCATGTAAAATCACCTTCTTCTAAAATAAAATTAACATTATCTAAGGCATAAAAGTTTTTACCTCTTTTAAGGAAAATATCGGGATCATAAACTCTTGATATATTATTGGCCTCTATTAAGATATTTGACATGATCAGTAACCTCCTTTTGTGAATTTCTTTCTTTAATCATAATATATATAACCAATCCTAAATAAACAACAATATAAAATATAATTAACAAAGTAGCTAATTGAGAATTCATATATCCTTCATTAACAGCTTTTATAAATAATTGTACTAATAATAGAAATGGTATGAGTATCCCAAATAAACCAAATATAATATTCTTAACA
>JAVWHX010000122.1:0-984 GCA_036639875.1 Coprobacillus sp. | reverse complement strand
AGGGAGAATTACTATGAAATTTGTATTAGCACCAGATTCATTTAAAGAAAGCATGTCTTCTATGGAAGCTTGTAATGCAATGGAGAGAGGCATAAAGAAAGTAATAAAAGATGCAGAATGCATTAAAGTACCAATGGCAGACGGCGGAGAAGGCACTGTTGAAGCTTTAGTTTTGGCAACAGGTGGTTCTATTAAAAAAGTAATGGTAAAAGGACCTTTAGGCGAGGCTACTGAAGCAAGCTTTGGAATGCTTGGTAATTCAAAAACAGCTGTTATCGAAATGGCTGAAGCTAGTGGAATAGCACTTGTAAATAGAGATGATAGAAATCCAATGATTACAACAACTTATGGAACTGGAGAAATTATTAAAGCTGCATTAGATAATGGAGCAGACAGTATAGTTATTGGAATTGGAGGAAGTGCTACAAATGATGGTGGAGCTGGAATGCTTCAAGCATTAGGAGTTAAGCTTCTTGATGAAAATTCTAATGAACTTCCTTTTGGTGGTGGAGCTTTAAGTAATCTTCATAAGATTGATGTAAGTAGTTTAGATGAAAGATTAAAAGACGTAAGTATAGAAGTTGCATGTGATGTAACTAATCCTTTATGTGGAATAACTGGAGCATCTCATGTTTTTGGTCCTCAAAAGGGAGCAACAGAAGAGATGGTTCTAGAACTTGATAAAAATTTAGAGCATTATGCAAATAAGATTAAAGAGTACTTAGGAAAAGATATAAAAGATGCTGAAGGAGCTGGAGCTGCAGGCGGTCTTGGAGCTGCACTTTTAGCATTTTTAAATGGAGAACTTAAAAGAGGAATCGAACTTGTAATAAAACATACGAACCTTGAAGAGAAGCTTAAGGGTTCTGATTACTTATTAACAGGTGAAGGAAGTATTGATTCTCAAACTATATTTGGAAAGACACCAATGGGAGTTGCAACTGTAGCTAAAAAGCAAGGTGCAAGGACTATAGCTTTTGGTGG
>JAVWHX010000121.1:0-1071 GCA_036639875.1 Coprobacillus sp. | reverse complement strand
CTCTAAAAAAAAGATAGACTGCTCTATCTCTTATTCTTCAATAACACCCATAATTTCTAATATTCTATTTAAATCCTTTGTATCTGTATACTTTATAGTAATAGTATTTGTATCCACTTTAATCTTTGTACGATACTTTTTACGTAGTAAACCTTCAACATAAACATACTCTTTTGGTTTTTCTTCTTTAGGTTTTGCTTTTCTAGCATCCTGAAGTTTTACACCTTTAACTATATCTTCAACTTCTCTTACTGATAAAGATTGAGCAATTGCTTTTTCTGCAATTTCCAATGCCTTTTTATCATCAATTGTAATCAATGGTTTAATATGCCCCATCGTTAAAACACCTTTTAAAATATAATCTTGTAATTTCTTAGGCATTTTTAAAAGTCTTACAGTATTAGCTATATGTGCTCTAGACTTACCAACTCTAGCAGATAACTCTTCTTGAGTTATTTTTAATTTATCCATCATTGATTTATATGCTTGAGCTTCCTCAATAGCGTTTAAATCTTCTCTTTGAATATTTTCAAGTAAAGCTATTTCCATCATTTGTTGATCACTAAATTCAACAATAATAGCAGGAACTTCTTCTAATCCAACAATCGTCGCAGCTCTAAAACGTCTTTCACCAGCAACAATTTCATATCCTTTAACAGATTGTTTTAAGATAATTGGTTGAAAAATTCCATGTTCTTTAATAGAAGTAGCTAACTCATTTAATTTTTCTTCATCAAAATACTTTCTTGGTTGATAAGGATTAGGACGAATTTCTTTTAAAGGAACACTCACCTGAGATAATTGAGGTGCTTTCTTTTCAATCGCATCAATAACAGATTTTAAATCAGCTCCTTGTGAAGCATCATTAAAAATTGCATCTAAACCTTTTCCAAGTATTTTTGTTTTCTTACTTGCTGCCATTACGTTTCACCACTTCCTTAGCTAATTTCGCATAAGCTTTAGCACCTTCAGATTGACTATCATAATCAAAAATATTCAATCCTTCTGATGGAGCTTCTGATAACTTAATATTTCTAGGTATAACAACATCATATACCTTCTATTTAAAAT
>JAVWHX010000120.1:0-1275 GCA_036639875.1 Coprobacillus sp. | reverse complement strand
TACCAATTGAAGAGTCAAATCTTTCAATCAAACCTTTTTGTCCACAAACAGATAAACGTGCTAATACCTCTTTAGAAGCATCTACAAAAGAATTTTCTTTTGAATCTGCAAATGGTGCTTGAGTAAAATCAGGTAATTCAATTTTAACATCTTGATAACGAGCAGCCCCATTCTTATCTAAGAAATCTCTGTCAATATCAACAATTGTTTGTCCTAAATAACTCATTGTTAAACGATTTTTATCAGTAACAGTAGCAACTCTTACAACTTCTAAGTTTTCATCAATACAAGCTTGTTTGATAAATGCTTCATCTTTTTCATCAATCACAATAGCCATACGTTCTTGTGATTCACTAATTGCCAGTTCACTACCAGTTAAACCTTCATATTTCTTTAATACAGCATCTAAGTTAATTTCTAGCCCTGGTGCAAGTTCTCCAACTGCAACACAAACACCACCAGCACCAAAGTCATTACAACGAACAACTTTTTCAGATACAGCTTTATTTCTAAATAATCTTTGAATCTTTCTTTCTTCAACTGGATTTCCTTTTTGAACTTCAGCTCCAGCATTAGAAGTTGTTTCTAATTCATGTGATTTAGATGAACCAGTTGCTCCACCTACACCATCTCTACCAGTTCTTCCACCAATTAATAAAACAATATGATCTTTTAAAGGTTCTTCACGTTTCACTTGTGCTTTAGGAGCCGCAGCTACAACAGCACCAACTTCCATACGCTTAGCAACATAACCTTCATCATAAATTTCATGAACATAACCAGTTGTTAATCCAATTTGGTTACCATAACTAGAGAAACCATGAGCAGCTTCTTGACAAATCTTTCTTTGAGGAAGCTTACCCTTCATTGTTTCTTCTAATGATTTTCTAGGATCACCAGCACCAGTAATACGCATAGATTGATAAACATATGCTCTTCCTGATAATGGATCACGAATAGCTCCACCTAAACATGTTGCAGCTCCACCAAAAGGTTCAATTTCAGTAGGATGGTTATGTGTTTCATTCTTAAACATTAATAACCATTCTTCATCACCTTCACTTGTATGAACTGTTAATTCAACTGAACAAGCATTAATTTCTTCAGAAACTTCTAAATCATCTAAGTATCCAGTTTTTCTTAATTCTTTCATAGAAATAGTTGCTAAATCCATTAAAGTTAATGGACGTTTCGTATCTACTCCATATAATAAATGACGACTTGTTTTATAATCCTCTACGTCTTTTTCTAAGATTTCTTTAAAAGCACCATTTT
>JAVWHX010000119.1:0-1294 GCA_036639875.1 Coprobacillus sp. | reverse complement strand
ACAGAAGGTAATCGTTTGAATGAACAAGTTGCAACTTCTTCATTAGGAAAGTTTATGATAAGTGATGCTTATAAATACGGATTTATTATAAGGTATCCAAAAGATAAAATTGCGATTACTAATTATGCTTATGAACCTTGGCATATGCGTTATGTAGGTGTGGAATTAGCGACTAAATTAACTCAGGAAAATCTAACATTAGAAGAATACTATAATCAATAGGAGAAAAACATGGAAACAGCAAAATTTTATAAAGTATCTTTAACACAATTTGAAGAGGCTTATTTAGATTATGATGCATCAGCATCAAAAGAACAAATCAAAGAAATATATGAACAACTTAAATTACCTAAAAGAGCAACTAAAGGTTCAGCAGGTTATGATTTTTATACACCTATCAAAATCAATTTAAAGCCACAAGAAACTTTAAAAGTACCTACTGGTATAAGATGTGAGATGAATGAAAGATGGGTACTTATGATATATCCAAGAAGTGGCTTAGGTTTTAAATTTCGTTTACAGTTAAATAATACTGTTGGAGTTATTGATAGTGATTATTTCCATTCAGATAACGAAGGTCATATTTTTATTAAAATCACTAATGATTCAAATGAAAATAAAACTGTAGAAGTTAATGAAGGTGAAGGATTTGCACAAGGTATCTTTATGCAATATGGAATTGTTGAAGATGATGATGTAACTGATGTGCGTAATGGAGGATTTGGTAGTACAACAAAGTAAGGAGAATCTATGAAATTTCTAAAATTATTAATTATACTTGTATTTCTTGTGGGATGCCAAAAGGCTGTAAAAAAGGATGAGAATAAAACATCGGTTGGGGAAAATAGGGTTTCATTTACTGCGGTTGGAGATAATTTAATGCATGAAAAACTGTTAGATGAAGCTAAACAAGGGAATGGGTATGATTTTATGCCTTATTATCAGAACATAAAACCATACATACAAAAGGCTGATTTATCTTTTGTGAATCAAGAAACAATACTTGGTGGCAATCAATTAGGGGCCTCTGGATATCCTAATTTCAATACACCAGATATAATGGCTAATAATTTAAATGAAGTAGGTTTTGATATTGTGAATGGGGCTACAAATCATACATTAGATAAAGGTTATAGTGCTGTACAGCATTCTATTGAAGAATTTAAAAAATATTCTCAAATGGAGTATATTGGTTTATACGAATCACAGGAAGATAGGGATAATGTTCAAGTTGTGGCTAAGAACGGATTAAGGATTGCGCTTCTTTCATATAATCAATTATCCAACAATAAAT
>JAVWHX010000118.1:0-1499 GCA_036639875.1 Coprobacillus sp. | reverse complement strand
GGGAGATAGTCATCATCCCTTTATAGCTACTACAATAGGTCTTGTCTTAAATGTTATCTTAGATCCTTTGTTTATTTTTACTTTTGATATGGGAGTTGCAGGCGCAGCAATCGCAACGGTTATAGCACAAATTGTTGTTTTAATATCAATGATTATTTTTGTTAGAAAAGATACGTATGTTTTCTCTAACTTTAAATTAAAAGCAAAAGTAAAACTAAACATTTATAAGAAAATAGTAAGAATTGGATTTCCTGTATGTATCCAAAGTATGACTTTTACTTTTATATCTATGGTTATCGCTAGGTTTATTGCAGGATATGGAGATGTCGCTATTGCAGTGCAAAAAGTTGGGTCGCAAATAGAATCTATATCTTGGATGAGCGCTGAAGGTTTTGGTAGTGCATTAAGTGCCTTTGTAGCACAAAACTATGGTGCCTCAAATATGCAAAGAGTAAAAAAAGGAACTGCTTCAGCAGTAAAGGTATGTGCATTGTGGGGTGTGTTTACAACGGCAATTCTTATATTCTTACCACAATTTATATTTCAAATATTTATTAGTGAAAAAGATGTCATTCCTTTAGGTGTTGATTATTTAAGAATATTAGGTGTTTCACAACTTTTTATGTGTATTGAACTAACACTCGCGGGTGCTTTAAATGGACTAGGTAAAACATTTATACCATCATTTGTATCTGTTTCATTAACCGCAATAAGAATACCAATGGTTATTCTTTTATCAGCGACTGTCTTAGGGTTGAATGGTATATGGTGGACAATATCTTTAACAAGTATATTAAAAGGAATTGTCATTAGTATATGCTTTATAGTTGTTATAAAAAAATTTAAAAATAAAGAAAAATATGCAAAACAGGGATAATCATTATCCCTGTTTTAACGTTTTTTATTCATTGCATTAGTTTTAAATCTATCAAAAACTGATTCTTGATTATATGCTCCATACTTAATCAAATCTTTATGAGTTCTTTGGAAGAACTTACATCTTTCTAATTCTCTTGGATATTTTTTATAGGCTGCTTCAATTTCTCTAGGATCACTTATAATATCCAAACTATGAAAGTGATGGATTATTTTTATAAAATCATCTTGATTCTTAGCAGCAAACATATAAGTTCCTTTATCACTAATAAAATCTATTAATGTAAAGAAAGTAAATTGACTGAAAATTCCAAAATTAACAAACCTTGCTTTTAAATCTAAATGAATTTCTTTAATTGTTAATAAATTAAAAGTTAAATCGTCATTATGTTTATTGCGATAAAAAACATTAGATCCATCAATTGTAAATGGAGTATTATGCTTAGCAATCACTTCATCAACAGGTTGATCTTTAATTAACATATAAACAGACTGCCTTGAAACAAATTCTTTTTCAACACTTTCAACTTTGATAACTTCAATATCCTTTTCCATAATATAATTCCTCTTTTCTTTTATTGTTTTGGACTAAATTCATTAAGTAAGCTATCTTCCATAGTAAC
>JAVWHX010000117.1:0-1782 GCA_036639875.1 Coprobacillus sp. | reverse complement strand
AATATAGATATACTGGGAATACTATTCATTGATAAAGCAACATAAATATCAAAATCAAAATAAGTAAATGAATTATACATAGCAAGAAAACAGAATTCAAAGGACATAAGTAATGTTAATATCAATAACAACAATATATATTCCTTCTTTTTATTCTTAAAAACTTTGCAGACAAATGTAAACATACATTTCACCTCTTTATCTATCTACTTATATAATACTCCTATAATTTAATAATGTAAATAATATTAATAATAATTTTAATAATTTAAATATAAAAATAGGGATTTTCACTATGTTATGTGGTTTTGAATACTATTTTATTGACAAAGTTAGACATATTTGATACCTTATAATTAAGGATAAATGTAAAGGAGAAAGAGTATGAGAATTATTACAGACACATCATCATTATATTCGCCAAAGGAAGGGCAAGAACTAGGTTTTGATGTTTTACCTTTGAATGTTGTTGTGGATAATAAAAGCTATAAAGAGTTTGTAAATATTACAAGTGAAGAATTCTTGGAAATTGTTAAAGAAGGACATGTTCCTACATCTTCTCAACCATCTATTGGCGAAACAATGGAATTATTTGAAAAGTATGCTGGTGAAGAAATTTTGGTTATTAATATGGCTGATGGATTATCTGGGACATATCAAAGTACTCTATCTGCTAAAGAAAGCACAGAAAATAATGAAAACATTCATGTGATTAATTCTATGACTTTATGTGGGCCACATCGTTATTTAGTACAAAAAGCAATGGCTCTAAAAGAAAAAGGTGTTTCTTTAATAGAAATACAAAAAGAATTACATAAATGTATAGCACAAGAAAAATCTTTTCTTATACCACAAGACTTTGGTTTCTTAAAAAGAGGTGGTCGCTTAACACCATTAGCTGCTACTGTTGGTGGTATGTTAAGAATTACACCTGTTATGACAAAAACAAAAGATGGTAAAAGATTAGAAAAGTTTACAATGAAAAAGACTTTTAAAAGTGCTATTAAAGAAGTTATTAAATCACTTCAAGAAATGGGTGTAAATGAAGATTTCTTAATATTTGTATCTCATGGTGGTGTATTACAACAAGCACAAGAAACTGTTGCTCAAATTCAAGAAGTTTTTCAAAATATTAAGATTGAATTATATGAATTATCTCCTGCATTTATAACTCAGGGTGGACCTGGTTGTATTGCTATTCAAACAATTAGAAAATAAATTTTAAAGGTGCTTTGTTATATAAAGTACCTTTTTATGTTTAAACACAATAAAATGCTTGACTGTATGCCTACAATATAGTGTTTAATAGAGATAGAAAGAGAGTTGGTATATATGAAAACACATGAACTTGAAGAATATTTACACATTACTAAACAAACGTTAATCTATTATGAAAAAGAAAGTTTGATTTATCCAAAGAGAGATGATAATGGTTATCGAAATTATTCAAAGAAAGATATAGAAGATTTGAAATTTATTATTATGCTAAGAACTATGGATATATCTATTGAAGAGATCAAATTGATTATGGCAGGACAATTATCAATTAGAAATGCATTATCTACCAAACAAGACTTTATTAAGAAGCATAGAATAGAGTTAGATGAAATTGATAAAAAAATTAAAGCTTATACACAAAGAAATAAAGTTATGGTTTCTTTTGATGAAGTTGAGGATATTGTTAATAATGAGGTGCTGTTATTATGTCATGGTTATATAAGGTATAGAGGAGAAGAGATTCAATATGATAACATTCAATATATTGATGTTTCGATGAGTAGT
>JAVWHX010000116.1:0-1808 GCA_036639875.1 Coprobacillus sp. | reverse complement strand
AGTATCTTGGTATGATAACGAAAATTCATATACTTCTAACATGGTTAGAACTATTAAATATTTCGCTGAATTAAAATAATTGATAAAGAGCTCAATGAGCTCTTTTCTTTTTGTCTAGTATTTATGTAGCATATCTTTTGATTTCTTTTTATAAATAAGCTATAGTTAGTCTAAACTAATAGGAGGGGATTATATGGACTTATCAATTTTTATTGGATTATTAATTCCGTTTATAGGAACAACATTAGGAGCTGCTTGTGTCTTCTTTATGAAGAATAAGATGAATATAAAAGTTCAAAAGATATTATTAGGCTTTGCTTCTGGTGTTATGATTGCTGCATCAGTTTGGTCATTACTTATACCAGCTATCGATATGTCAGAATCATTAGGTAAGTTATCTTTTATTCCTGCGGCAGTTGGCTTTTTGCTAGGAATGGGATTTTTATTGTTACTTGATCATACAATTCCACATATGCACTTAGACAATAAAACAGAAGGAAAACCTTCACAGTTAAAGAAAACGACGATGCTTGTTTTGGCGGTAACTTTGCATAATATTCCTGAAGGAATGGCAGTAGGTGTTGTTTTTGCTGGAGTTATGTTAGGGAGTAGTGAGGTTTCTATGATGGGTGCAATTGCTTTAGCAATTGGGATTGCTATTCAAAACTTTCCTGAAGGGGCAATTATTTCAATGCCTTTAAGAAGTGAAGGTGCTTCAAAATCAAAATCTTTTTTATATGGTGTAGCATCAGGAGTGGTAGAGCCTGTTGCTGCTTTTGTAACGATACTTCTTTCTAAGTGGGTTGTTCCTATATTGCCATATCTATTGGCGTTTGCTGCTGGAGCAATGGTTTATGTTGTCATAGAAGAACTAATACCAGAGGCATCTGAAGGGGAGCATTCTAATATTGCGACAATTGGGTTTGCTATTGGTTTTGTAGTTATGATGGTTTTAGATGTAGCATTAGGTTAAACAATTGTGATATAATAACATATATGATAAATAAACAGAGGTGAAGAATATGGATTTGCATGAATCAGGAGAAATGTATTTAGAAACAATATTAATGTTAAAGAATAAAAATCAATATGTAAGGTCTATTGATATTGCAAATTGTTTAAATTATTCTAAACCAAGTGTTTCTCGTGCAATTAAACTTTTAAAGGAATCAAATTTGATTAAGCTTGATGATAAGGGATATATTGATTTCACAAAAAAAGGTCAAGAAATTGCAGATAATGTTTACGATAGACATCAAACTTTAACACAATTTTTTATGAAAATTGGTGTTTCTAATAATCAAGCAGAAAATGATGGATGTCGAATAGAACATATTATTAGTGAAGAAACATATCAATGTATAAAAGACTTTATGAAAAATTCTTAGAAATCCAAAAGACAATGCTTAATAATGCATTGTCTTTTATGATGAAAAGAACATTTTCAATCTCACTGTTACTAATCGCTATTTTGTTAGTTGTATAAATGAGTAATTTGTACAAAGTGCTTTGTAGGCTCAAAAACCTTCTTACTTCTATATACAAAGTTCATAGGCTTTTTTTTAATAAAATTTCTTAAAAAAGTTAGTTTAGAATGTTATGTTTTAAATCATTCATACTAATGTTTGAATAGATATAGTTAAATACATGATCAAGTTGTTCAAATGAACATTCATCTAACCATGATAAAGATTCGTTTGAATATTTGTCACTTAGTAACTTAGTTAAAATTGCTTTTCGTTCATCTGCTTTTCCCTCGTCATACTTCAGTCTCTTTTCACCTTCTACAACCCACCTGCCTAATTGTC
>JAVWHX010000115.1:0-2105 GCA_036639875.1 Coprobacillus sp. | reverse complement strand
TAATTAATATATTCTAATCTATGATTTATAAAACTTTCATCTGTCGATTGATAATGTTAATTCCTTATTCTTAAATTAGTTTTTAAGTGAAAATGATGTTTAACTAGGGTTTCCTGTTACAACATCATTTTTCACTTATATCATATCCACAATTATTTCTATTTCAGACTCAACATTTTCATATTCTACATTTATGTGTACAACATATTTTGCTTTGTTTTTCAATAAATGAGTTATATCACTCATATACTCTCCTTTATACACCTTTTTGCCAGTCAAACCATAATTTGTACCACCATTTATGTGCATAGAATATATCGAATAGCCATCTTCTTTCATATTCTCTATGATTTTCCCACTATTATCATGAGTACATGATGACACATTCTTTGTCCCCATAGCAGTTGAAAAACACCTATATGGAGACACACTTATCTTTACTTGATCTCCTAGTTTAACTTTTGCTACCTCTTCTCCTTGAGATATAACGTTATGAGAAGAACTATAATGTACTAAATATGGGATTAATTTTACTTCTTTTTTTGAATAAGTTAACGAAGCTACTTGTATATCATTGATAAAAATATTATAGCCTGGCCCCTGGAACTGAAAATCAGAATTTATTTGAATAACTCCAAAAACAATTTTTATAAATACAATAATATAAATCATTAAAAAACATATCCAAAAAAATTTTTTCTTTTCCACATTTATCTCCTCTTCATGTTAAATTCATTATTAAATTATTTATATTATATAGACATCTACAAAAAATCATCGATTTTTCTATTAAATTTAGTATATAGTAATGAATTTTTATTTTCAACAAATTTATGAAGAGACTTCCTCATCCAATATCTTTATATCTGAATTATACTGATTTATAATGTGAATATTTAAGTATTATGATTGAAGATTTTTTTCTAAAAACTTCCCTAGCTTAGCACTCACGACATTAATTCATTTAATAAATATAAAAGAACTTCCTGAAAAACTTTGGAAGTTCTTTTATTTTTTTATCTTATCTTTGTACCATTTGGTAATGTTTCAACAGAAACAAGCTCTAGTAATTTCTTTTTAGAACCAGCTAAAATCATTCCTTGTGATTCAACACCGCGAAGTAATGCTGGTTTTAAGTTAGAAACAACAATCACTTTTTTACCAATCATTTCTTCTGGACTATAGAAATCAGCAATTCCACTGACAATTTGTCTAACTTCTTTACCTATATTGATTTGTGATACTAATAGTTTATCAGCATCTGGATGTCTTTGACAACTTTCAACTGTTCCAACAGTTAATTCAATCTTCGCAAAATCATCAATTGTAATTAAGTTTTCATCTTCTTTTGGTTCTGCTTTTTTAGGTTGTAATGCTTCAACTTTCTTTTCTACTTCTTTAGGATCTAAACGAGAGAATAATTGTTGAGGTTGATCAGTCACCTTTGTTCCAACTTTATATAAACCAAAAGTTGTTAAGTCTTTCATTTCTCTTTGATCAGTATTAATTTGATCTAGAATTTTAATTGATGTTGCTGGTAAGTATGGTTCTAAGGCAATTGCTGCAAAACGAATAGCTTCAATTAAATTATAAAGAACTGTTGCTAAACGATCCTTTTTATCTTCTTCTTTAGCAAGTGCCCAAGGCATTGTGTCATCAATATATTTATTTGTTCTTCTAAGTAACACAAAGATTTCATCTAATGCTTTAGAAGCTTTACAATCATCCATGAGTGCTTGTACTTTTTGAGGCATTGCTAAAGCAATATCCTTTAATTCTTGATCTACATCTTCACATACATTTGGATTAGAAACAACACCATCAAAATACTTATTCGTCATAGCAATAGTTCTATTAACTAAGTTACCTAAAATATTAGCCAAATCAGAATTAATACGTTCTACTAATAAATCCCATGTAATACTTCCATCATTATCATAAGGAATTTCATGTAACACATAGTATCTTACAGCGTCTACACCAAAGATATCAACTAAGTCATCAGCATATATAACATTCCCCTTAGATTTAGACATCTTACTTTCACCTTGTAATAACCAAGGATGTCCAAAGACTTGTTTAGGTAAAGGAATATCTAATGCCAT
>JAVWHX010000114.1:0-2233 GCA_036639875.1 Coprobacillus sp. | reverse complement strand
TAGCTTTGGTAAATGGTAAATTGCCAACATTTACTATTGAGGCTACTGGTTATGCAGTGCAAGATAGTATTGGTTTTGAAAGTGCAAAAGCAGAATTAATTGCGTCAGCAAAATAACAAAAAATAGAGGAGAGAATTATTATGAAAAAGAAAATTTTAGGATTAGCAATTGTTGCAATGGCTGCAACATTAATTGTAGGTGGTACATATGCTTATTTACAAAGCCAAACGATTGAAAAAACAAACTCATTTACAATGGCATCAGGAATTACTGGAGAAATTGCTGAACCATTCTGGGATGGTGAAACATTTACTGGCGAAACATTGGAAACGAATCCATTAAATAATACAGGAAAAACAGCTGCTACTAACTATGCTCCAACTGATGTAATTGCTAAAAACCCAATGGTAAAGAATACTTCAAAGGGAACAGAAGGATATGTAGCAGTTAAGATTACATATGGTAAAGATATTACTAATTATACACAATTAAGTACATTTGCAGATATTGATTTTAATACAGAAAAATGGAGTTTTAATACTGATAAAACAGTTGCTTATTATAAGACTGAATTAGCAGCTGGTCAAAAAACAGAACCTGTATTTACTAAAGTAACTATCAAAAAAGAAGCAGATGAAACAACTATGAAAAACTTTGATATTACAGTTAAAGGATTTATTTGTCAAACAGATGTAAAAGGTTTTGATACACCACAAGCAGCATTAGATGAAGTATTTGGTGCAGAATTAACAAATTAAGAATAACCTAAGGAGATATATAAAATGAAAAATAAGAAAAGAGTCATTGCTACAGCTTTAGCAGCATTATTATTAGTGGTTGGAGGAACATTTACATATGCATACTTCACAGATGCAAAAGAAGAAACAAATGTTATAACAATGGGAAATGTAAGTATTGAATTAACAGAGCCTAAATTCTCTGAAAACACACAACAGACTAATGCAATGGTCAATGTAAAACCTAATCAAAAAATAGTTAAAGATCCTACTATTACATTAGCAGATGGATCAAATGCTGCTTATGTACGTGTTAAAGTAACATATACTGGTGAATTAGCAGATGCACAATATTCAGAATTAGAAGCAGGGATTAAATTTAAAGATGGTTGGACTAAGGGAACTGATGGTTACTATTATTTCAATAAAGCTTTAACACAAACTGATAAAGAAGTTATTGCATTTGATGAAGTTGTTATTCCAGAACAATGGGGAGACGAAGTTGCTAATAAGAAGTTTAATATTGTTGTAAAAGCTGAAGCAATTCAAAGCGATAACTTTATTCCAACAATGGATGGAACTAATATTGTTGGTTGGGCAGATTCAAAGGGTAATGCGATTACAGCTAAATAATTTTGATAAGAGGTACTTTATGAAAAGTGCTTCTTTTTTTGTCCTATTTCTTGTTGAAAGTGTTATAATAGAGTAAATAAATATTAAGGAGTAAAGTTATGAAGAAGAATGGATTAAAATATATGTATTTTACAACAATACTTATTTATATAGTTACATTAATCTATGCGTTTATTGTGAATTGGCAAGGAAAATATATGGGAATGTGTTATGTTGCTGTTATAACACCACTTATTTTTCCAATAATATTAAAACTATTAAAGATTAAAGTTCCTTATGAAGTTTTGATTATTAATGTGGTATTTGTTTATTTTGCAAGTCTTATTGGAAGTTGTTTAGGGGGATATTCAACAGCATATTTTGATAAGTTTACACATTTTGCAAGTGGGATAGTTATTTTAGAATTGGCATATATGGTTTATAAGTATTATGTGAAAATAGATATAAGCAAAGTTTTTATGGTTTTATGTATTAATGCTATAAATATGATGGTTGCTGCTTTATGGGAGTTATATGAATATGCTTTATTGATATTTGTGAATAATGATGCAATTAGACATTATACAACGGGAGTCCATGATTCAATGACTGATATTCTTGTTTGTTTGATAGGTGGTTTGCTTTTAACGATATATCTTGTGAAATATGATAACGATAAAAAAGATCATTTCTTTGTAGCTTTGGTTAGAAAAACATTTCAATTAAATCAAAAATAATAGATATTTATAGGAAGATAGAACTCAAGACTATCTTCTTTTTTTATGAAAATAGCTTATTTTCCGTATATTCGAATGAAGATATTCGGCATTGTGGAATTGTAAAAAAAGTGTCTAAATTAGACATTTTTTTATTGACGAAAGGCT
>JAVWHX010000113.1:0-2278 GCA_036639875.1 Coprobacillus sp. | reverse complement strand
GATTCCCAAAGTATTAAGTATATCGGGGATAAGTGTTGTCTTAACATTTACATTTCTTGATTTCTTTGGAACAGCAGCAACACTTAGTGCAGCAACAACTCAAGTAAAGAACTTTGATATAGATACAGAAGGAAATAAAAGATTGTATTTTGTAGATGCAATAAGCTCACTAATAGGATCACTACTTGGAACTAGTAATATTACAACATATATAGAATCAGTTTCAGGTATAGTTGCAGGAGCACGTACAGGATTAATGGCAGTAGTAATGGCTATCTTATTTTTACTTTCATTATTTCTATATCCACTACTTTCATTATTTACCTCAGCAGTAACAGCCCCCGCATTGATTGCTATTGGTATCTTTATGTTTCAAAATGTCTCTACTATTAATTGGAATAGCTCATTTGAAACATCAATTCCAGCTTTTATGACAATTGTACTAATGCCACTTACAGGATCAATTGCTCTAGGTTTAACATTTGGATTTATCTTCTATACACTATTAATGCTTATAGCAAAAAGAAGAAGAGAAATTCATAATTATATGTATGTTATAGCCTTTATTTCAATAATTTACATTATATCTGAGGTCTTTTAACAAGGTTAATTTATGTCAATCGAAATTGAAAATGTCTCAAAAATAATCAAACATTAGCACCGATATCTTGTCGGTGCTTTTGCTTGTTTTGGAATGCTATAAATGATTGTTTTTTCCAAGGATGTGACATCTGTGGTATATACTTAGTCTTTTTCTCTTTAGGTTCTGGTATAATATCAAATTCTTTTGAAAACTCTTCATAGTCTTCTATCTTGCTTAATAGGTATACCTTATCTTCTATTGTTGTATATAATTGCTGGTCTAATGCTTCAATCACTAAACATTCTGTTTTGTTTTTAAAAAACTGTTTTATTCCCGTTGAACTTGTAGGAATATAATAATTATTATTAAATTTAATACAATGAGCACTATCGACTTTTCTTGTTGACAATCTAGCTAATATCAAATTTATTTGTGCTTTTGTGGGTTGTTTTTCAAAGACGTTTTTGGTATTATTCAATGGTATAGAAAATTTATCATTGAACTTTGGTAGGAACGCTGATAAATATGCATTCGCATCTTCTATACTGTTTATTTTTGAGCGTCTCAGTTCAACAGGTAATCGTGATTGAAGAGTTTGGTTGAGTCTTTCGACTCTACCTTTCGCCTGTGGGACGCTCGATGTTTTAATATCAACACCTAATTGATGACAAGCATAAGCAAATTGTGTAAATGTATCTTCATCATCAAGAAGGGTGTTTTTCTTTTTGTATTCAAAAACAGTACGACGATCAGTATAAAACATTGCAGGGACACCATAGTCGCTTAGAATCTGATGAAATACTTGATAATAACCATTTAAAGTTTCCTGTGTATCAAACCAAGCACCAACAACTTGGCTAGTGGCATCATCAATTGCAACATGTAGATGCCATACAACACCTGGAATCCATTCAAAAGAGCTAGCGTCCATTTGAATCATTTCACCAGCATATTTAGATCTAGGTCTTCTAGGATGTGCACTAAGCTCATCAACAGCCAATGATAATTCTCTTAGTGATTTTGTCTTAGTCTTAGAAGAAGTTTTTGTTTCTAGATTTTTAAGATATTTTTTTAAGTCACTTTTAGTTTTTCTCTTTGCCTTAGGAGAAACGACAAACTCCTCTCTAAGCCATTTGTTTAGAGTAGAATCAGATACACTAATACCAAAATCATCCATCACAATTTCAGAATAGTGAGTGAGATTGGTATCCATATAGTTATCTAGGTAATTAGAAACAATAAGTTCTTTAGAATTTAAAGAAATAGTAGAAGCAGGTTTTCTACCTCTATTCTTATGAACAAACCCAAGTTTACCTTCATTTTTATAGACAATAATTAAACGATTAATAGTTCTTATAGAACAATTTAACTTCAAAGCAGCATTCTTTTTATTACCATTAGAATCAACTAACCTTTTAATAATCTTATATTTATAATTTTCATTCATTCTTAAATCAACCTTTCGCATATAAATAAGCCTCCATTTCCTAGAAACTTAATTATAATATATAGAATAATGTTTTGGGACAAATTCAATCTCGATACATTAAGACATTATCATATTCGAATCAGACTGAGGTCTTTTAACAAGGTTAATTTATAGCATTAATTAAACTGATATGTTATAATACCTATGTTGATAGGAAAAAACAAAACTATTGTATAGTCGTTTGACTATCATGATAGTTTTTTTAT
>JAVWHX010000112.1:0-2422 GCA_036639875.1 Coprobacillus sp. | reverse complement strand
AAAGATGGTAAGATTGTTGATCCTGTGGATTTAACAAATATTATCTTAGGTAAATAATCCATTATAAGGCTGCAAGGAAGTGAATGACTTCTTAGCAGTCTTTTTCTTATAAATTGGGTATAACTAAGATATCAAAACATGTTATAATATATAAACGTTATAAAAGAGGTGATGAATGATGGGACATATGAATACAAAGAAAATGGTTCAAGGTGCAATGATTGCTGCGATGTTTGGAGCGTTATCAATATTTAATACTTATACAGGAAGTATGTTTGATATTTTTATATGTTATGTGATGGTTCTTCCGCTAGTTTGGTATGGTTATCAATATTCATTAAAAGATAATGCTATTGTATGTATAGTTTCTATGTTTGTGATTATGATGGTTGGATTACCATTCTTTATTATATCTTCTTTATCTTCATGTTTAGCAGGTTTATTTATAGGTGAAGCATTGAGAAGAAAAGCAAAAAAGGAAGTTATCTTAGTAGGTGTATTTATAACATCACTTCTCAATAATTTGCTGTTATATGAAGTGTTTGCTAAATTATTAGATATGAATATTGTTGAAGAAATAAGTGTAATGTATAAAGAAATGTCTAGCTTTATTCCAACTCTTACAAATCAAATATCTCTAGATACAGTTTTATCAATGATCCCACTTTTCTTGGTTATATTATCAGTTTTAGAAATGTATGTGATTATCATGTTATGTCAAGCTGTCTTATCAAGGTTGCATATTGAATTTCCAGGTAGTTTCCATATTGCGACAATGCATCTAAGTACAAAAACAGGTTTGGTGTTAGCTGGATGTATGTTTATAAGTTATATATTGGTGAATTATGTTAAGGTAGATTTTGTGTATTTGTCTTATGTTTATATGATTTGTAATATGGTTTTTGTATTACAGGGATTAGCATTTTTATGCTATATTGTTATTATGAAACGAAAGCCTAAATTGATGTTTTTGATTTTTATTGGACTTTTGATACCATTTTTTTATCCTGTTTATATTGTATGTGGAATCATAGATATATTTAGTGATTTAAGAGAGAATATATTGTATAATGGTAATAACTGAATGAAAGGAGGAGTTTAAAATGACGAAAAAGATAGTTCAAAATAGAAATATTGTAGTTATTTTATTGGTTATTGAATGTGTTGGATTGTTTGGATTATATCTTATTTTTAATAATTCATTATTGTTTGCTTTTGCGATTTATGCATTTATTAAAAATATCATTTTATTCTTTGCTCTTTCTTATTTGACATATGTAATTGAAACAAATAATATGAGTGTTTCTGAAGCATTAGGAATAGATGCTAAAAATGCTTTTATATTTGGTGGAGTTGGATTAATTCAATATGATGAAACAAGAAATGTTGTTTGGTCTAGTGATTTGTTTAAAGAACTCAATATTAATATTATTGGTGTGAAGTTATTAGAATGGCAACCACAATTAGCATCTTTATTTGATGATGAAGATATTAAAGTGATTGATATTAAGGGAAGAAAGTTTGAAGCTTATAATAGTAAAGAGACAAAGTTAATTTATTTAAAAGATGTGACTCAGTTTTTATCACTTCAACAAGATTATTTAGATCAACAAGTTTGTATGGCTTATATTACAATTGATAATTATGAAGAGACTTTAGAGAATGCTGATGAACCTAAGATGGCTTTGATTCAATCTAAGTCAAGACAAGTGATTGTTGATTGGGCATATTCTAATGGGATTATTATTAGAAGGTTTAAATCTGGAGGCTATCTTGCTTTCTTTAATGAAAGAATTTATCGTAAGCAAGTTGAGAATAAGTTTGCAATTCTTGATACTTTTAAGGAGATGTCTAGGGAATTAGATGAAGTTATGACTTTAAGTATTGGGATTGGTAGAGATTCGAGAGTTTTAAGGGAACTTGATGATATGGCTTCAGCAGCTTTGAATTTAACTTATTCACGTGGTGGAGATCAAGTTGCGGTTAAATCCGGTGATGAGATTGTTAAGTTCTTTGGTGGAAATAGTGATACTTATGAAAAGAGTAGTAAGGTAAAAGCGAGAGTTATAGCTCAATCTTTAGCTGGTTTAATGAAGAATGCAAGTCAGATTTTTGTTATGGGGCATAAGAATTCTGATTTAGATTCATTTGGGGCTTCGGTTGGTGTTGCTAAGATAGCACAAGCCTATGGGAAAAAGACTCATATTATTTTGGACTTTGATTCTATTGAAGAGAAGACAAAAGATGTTGCTAATCTATTAAGAAATAGTGAAGAATATAAGGGTGTTATTATATCTCATGGTGAGGCCTTGGAATATACGAATAAGGATACATTATTGATTATTGTTGATAATCATAAGCCATGTCTGGCTATCTCTCAAGCGTTACTAGAACGTGTAAGGAATAAAGTGATTATTGATCA
>JAVWHX010000111.1:0-2478 GCA_036639875.1 Coprobacillus sp. | reverse complement strand
GATAGAAACAACAGCACAGCCACGAAATATCATCGCGGCTGTCTTTTCTACCATAGACTTTGTTTTTCTATTACTTATAATAGATAACGCGTCTCTTTCCATTTTTAAACTCCTCTATGAATTATTTCTTTGGAAGAATTAATCCAACTTTTTTAATAACTGCTTGTCCTTTTTCACTAGCAATGAAATCAAATAATGCTTTTACTGGTTCACTTTGATCTTTAATTTCACCTTTAGTAGCCATTACGAATGGTCTTTGTAAAGTATAAGTTCCATCTAAGATTGTTGCTTCACTAGCCACTACACTATCAATTGATAAAGCTTTAACAGTATCAGTAATGTTATCTAATGATACATAACCAATTGCACCTGGAGTTGCTTGTGCTTTTGCAACAACTGCACCAGTTTCATTTAATTCATTAGCATACTTACATTTATCTTTGATTTCTAAGATTTCTTCGAATGCTCCTCTAGTACCTGAACCAGACTCACGTCCTAAAACTACGATTTTTTGATCAGCTCCACCAACTTCTTTCCAGTTAGTGATTTCTCCTGTGTAAATCTTTGTTAATTGTTCTTTTGTTAAGTTTGATGCTTTATTGTTTTTATCAGTGATAATTGCAATACCATCAATCGCTACAATATTTTCTACTAAACCTTTTGTTTTTTCTTCATCTTTTAAAGCTCTAGATGAATTACCAATGTTTGCTGTTCCATTAATTGCAGCTTCAACACCAGCACTTGAACCAGTGAATTGTGGTTCTAATTGAATATTTGGATAATCTTCAACGATTGCTTCTTTTAAAGCGTTTGTTAATTTTTCCATTGAAGTTGATCCATTTAAACTTACTTTCCCACTTACTTGTGTGTTAGTACCAGTTGTAGTTGATGGAGTTTCATTACCACCACATCCAACTAATGTTACACCTAAAACTAAAGTTAATAATAAAGTTCCTAATTTTTTCATTTTATATCCTTCTTTCATTTAGCATTGTCCTTCATGACACCCACAGTTTAACTTTTTTGTGTGTTATGAAATAGCATAGTTTTGTATAAAGTATGTTAAGATTATGTAAAATACATACCTATCTAACTGTTTTTTTGTTAAAAAGTTTGTTTTTGACCACAATATTTGTGTTTTAAACTTAACATAACTCTACATATTCAAAAGAAAGAAGGTTTATTTATGTCTATAATAACAATATCATTATCACTCTTTATTCCTATCTTGATGAGTATTTCTGGTCTTATCTTTATCTTTTTTCCTCCAAAAAAATTAAATAGTATTGTTGGATATCGTACAAAGACAAGTATGTCATCTCAAGAAGCATGGGACTATGCACAAAAGTTAAGAGGAAAAACTTGGTTAATTTTAGGTGTTATTGGATTTATATGTTCTTATCTTCTATTACAATTATTATCTGTAAGTGAGAGCACTATCGTTATTACGATTATTAGTTTACAATTGGTTGTTTTATACAGTTCTTATATTTTTGTTGAAAAAAGTCTAAAAAAGAAGTTCTAAATCATATTTTAAATTCATATATATTCTCATCTTATATAGATGGAAGGGTCTTTATGAAAGAACAATCAAATGAAAGTATCGCTTTAAAAGTTTCTTTAGTTACCATTATAGGTAATGTAATTTTAACAGTCTTTAAGTTAATCGCAGGTTTTGTTGGACACTCATCAGCTATGATATCTGACGCTATTCACTCTGGTTCTGATGTTTTAAGTACATTAGTTGTAATTGTGGGAGTGAAGTTATCAAACAAGAAGTCAGATATAGAGCATCCTTATGGTCATGAACGCTTAGAGTGTGTGGCCGCTATTATCCTTGCGATTATGTTAGCTGTAACTGGGGCTGGTATTGGTATATCTGGCATTAATATGATGTTTCAGGACAATACTGTTATTCCAGTTCCAAGCACAATTGCTTTAGTTGCGGCTATTATATCAATTATTGTTAAAGAGGCAATGTATTGGTACACCTATTTCCCAGCTAAGAAAATGAATTCAGGAGCTTTACTAGCGGATGCTTGGCATCATCGTTCGGATGCTTTATCGTCTATTGGTAGTTTTGCTGGTATATTAGGAGCTCAATTAGGATTTAAGTTTCTTGATCCACTTGCTAGTGTTGTGATTAGTTTGTTTATTTTAAAAGTATCTTATGATATTTTTAAGGATTCTATTAATAAAATGATTGATAAGTCTTGTGATAAAGACGTTATCCAAGAGATTGAAGATATTATTTATAGGAATGGTAGTGTTAAACAAATTGATGATTTAAAGACAAGATTATTTGGTGATAAGATATATGTTGATGTTGAAATAGCTGCTGATGCTGATTTGACTTTATTGGAATCTCATCAAGTTGCACAAGATATTCATGATTTAATAGAAAAAAGTGTTCCCTTAGTGAAACACTGTATGATTCATATGAATCCCTATATAAAATGAGAATTTCTAGAGAAAAAA
>JAVWHX010000110.1:0-2668 GCA_036639875.1 Coprobacillus sp. | reverse complement strand
TGATTTACCAGCTCCTGTTACACCAGATTTAGAATCAATAATGAATTGATTATTCTTATTCATACCTTCTTTTAATAAAGGATATAACCCTAATGTAATAGATGTTGGATAACAACCAGGATTACCAATCAATGAAGCATCTTTAATCTTATCTCTATTCACTTCACTTAATCCATAAACTTGTTTAACATGTAAATCCTTTTCATGATAATCAAGTTTATACCATTCCTTATAATCTGCTTCTTTATCTAATCTAAAGTCTGCACCTAAATCAATAAACTTCTTTTGATTCTCATCACAATACTTAGCATATTTTTCACTTAATCCATGAGGTAAAGATGCAAAGATAATTTCAGCTTTCTTTAAAACATCTTCATCTGCTTCAAAGACCATATCACATACACCATAAAATGATGAATATAAATCAGAAATAGGTTTGCCTAAATAACTTTGTGAACTTATACTCACAACATCAACATCTTCATGATTGAATAATAATCTTAAAAGTTCTGCACCAGCATAACCACTAGCTCCAATAATTCCAGCCTTTATCATGATTTAAACACCTACCTTTTGCTTAATGATTTCAATACTTTTACATACTGCTTCTTTTGATGGACCACCATCTACTTTTCTATTATTTACACATGTATCTAATGAAATAGCATCATAGATAGACTCTTCAAATGTTTCATCAAATGATTGATAAACATCTAATGGTAAAGTTTCTAAAATTTGATCATGATCAATACAATAAGCAACCAACTGTCCAGTTGTCTTATATGCATCTCTAAATGCTTTTCCATGTTTCACTAAATAATCAGCACAATCTGTTGCATTAATAAACCCTTTTGCAGCAAATTCTCTCATCTTATCTTTGTTGACTCTCATTGTCTTTAACATATCTGTAAAAACTGGTAAACAAAGTTTAACTGTATCAATAGCATCAAATAATGCTTCTTTGTCTTCTTGCATATCTTTATTATATGCGAGTGGTAACCCCTTCATCATTGTGAGTAATGTAGAAACACTTGAAATAACTCTCGCTGTTTTCCCTCTTACAAGTTCGGCAATATCGGGGTTTTTCTTTTGAGGCATAATACTTGAACCTGTTGCATAAGCATCATCTAGTTCAATGTATTTAAACTCCCATGAACACCACATAATCATTTCTTCACTAAAACGTGATAAATGCATCATAATCAAAGCTAAATCATTTGCAAATTCAATAGCATAATCTCTATCACTTACACCATCTAATGAGTTATGAGTAATATCATTCATCCCTAATTCATTAGCAACAAAATATCTATCAAGAGGATAAGTTGTTGTAGCAAGAGCTCCACTTCCAAGTGGTGATACATTCATTCTTTCATAGCAATCTTCAATTCTTGAAATATCCCTAGTAAACATTTGTGCATATGCCATTAAATGATGTCCAAATGTAATAGGTTGTGCACGTTGTAAATGTGTATAACCACACATAATTGTTTCAGTATGCATTGACGCTTGATCTATGATAACTTTAATCAAATCAACCAACATATCCTTAACATCTTGCATTTCATCTCTCGTGTACAATCTTAAGTCCAAAGCAACTTGATCATTTCTAGAACGTGCTGTATGAAGTTTTTTTCCACTTACTGGATACTTCTTTGTAAGTTCACTTTCTATAAACATATGAATATCTTCAGCAGCAGGATCAAATAATAACTCACCACTTTCAATATCATTAAGAATTTCATTTAACCCTTTTGTGATTTCATCTAGACTGACTTGATCAATAATCCCTTGCTTACATAACATTTTTGCATGGGCAAGACTACCCATAATATCATGTTTATACATTCTTGCATCAAATGAAATTGATGAATTAAATGCATTGACACTTTCATTAATTTCTTTTTTAAATCTTCCTGCCCATAATGCCATATTCTCACCTCTATTTATTTCTTTGTTTATCTAATTGAGCTTTTACTTTAATTGGTAAACCATATAAATTAATAAATCCTTGTGAATCCATTTGGTTATAATCTTCATCTTCACCAAATGAAGCAGTTTGTTCACTATATAAAGTATCTGGAGAAGTCATACCTGCTTCAATCATATTTCCTTTATATAATTTAAGTTTAACCTCACCATTAACACTCTTTTGTGTTTCATCTAGGAAAGCAAGTAATGCTTTTGTAAGTGGTGTATACCATTGTCCATTATATAAAATATCAGCTAGTTTTAATGATACTTGTTGTTTAAAATGTTGTGTTTCTTTATCTAAAGTAATTTCTTCTAAATCAGCATGAGCTTTATAAAGAATTGTTCCACCTGGTGTTTCATAAACCCCTCTAGATTTCATCCCAACAAGTCTGTTTTCAACCATATCAATAATTCCAATACCATGAGCTCCACCAATTTTATTAAGAGTTTCAATTAATGTAATACCATCCATCTTTTCTCCATTAACAGCAACTGGTTCACCTTTTTCAAAAGTAATTGTTACATATTCTGGAGTGTTTGGTGCTTTTTCTGGTGTTACACCTAATTCTAAAATCTTATCATACATTGGTTCATTTGCTGGATCTTCTAAGTCTAATCCTTCATGAGATAAATGCCATAAGTTTTTATCTTTAGAATAGTTTGTTTCTCTATTGATTTTTAAAGGAATATTTCT
>JAVWHX010000109.1:0-2753 GCA_036639875.1 Coprobacillus sp. | reverse complement strand
CATCTTCAAATGTTCGTGACTGTGTTTGCTTCATTAATTCTTGAACACTTCCCTGAGCAACCAACTGACCTTTAGACATAATCGCAATTTTATCACTTAATGATTCAGCTTCTTCTAAATAGTGGGTTGTTAAGATGATTGTCATCTTTCCTTTTAATGATTCAATAAAATGCCAAAGTTCACGTCTTGCTAGAACATCTAAACCAAGTGTTGGTTCATCTAAGAATAAGACTTTAGGATTGGTAATTAAGGCCATTGCAATAGATAATCTTCTTTGCCAACCACCAGATAATGTAGAAGCTTTTTGTTTTTTAATTGATGATAAATCAAAATCATCAATCATTTGTAAAGCTTTCTTTTTTGCTTCTTCTTTGTTGTTACCATAAACACCACAAATAAACTCTAAGTTCTCATAGACTGTTAAATGAGGAGCAATTGCTGTTTCTTGTGGAGAAACATTAATGAATTCTTTAATTGCATAATTATCATTAATAATACTATGATTAAAAACAGTGGCATCACCACTTGTTGGTTGTGTTAAACAAGATAACATCTTAATCGTTGTTGTTTTACCAGCACCATTGACACCAAGTAAAGAAACCAATTGACCTTCTTCAATTTCTAAGTTTAATTGATTAACAGCAACTTGATCTTTATATTGTTTACAAAGATTATTTGTTTTGATTGCTATCATTTTTTTCACCATCCATAAAATAATTAAATGCTTCAGCATTGACTTTTGCTAAAGCCATACCACCCTGATTGGTATCTCCTAAAACAATAAGATTATCCCCAGCACTAATCCCAAAGACTTCTCTTGCTTTTTTAGGAATAACAACTTGACCTCTATCACCAACAGTAACCATGCCAAAAACATAACGACCATCACTATTCTCAGTTTTACGTGAGATTAAATCATCAACTGTAATGTTATAAAAATTAGCCAAAGCAATTGTATTAGGCAAATCAGGAATTGTTTCACCATTCTCCCATTTACTAATAGCCTGTCTAGAAACACCTATTGCTTCAGCGAGTTCTTCTAAAGAAACTTTCTTACTTTTTCTTAAATACACTAAATTCTGAGAAATCATATTTTTCACACTCCTTAATCATAGTATACACCATTTTATATAGAGTTCCACCAACCACCAATAACATTTTCTGTTATATTGAGTTGCATAATAATAAGTTATGAATGAACATATCCCAACTATTATATGAAAAAAGACAGAATTAATTCTGCCTTTAAATGTGTCTTGTATATTCTTTTAACCAGTCTTTTTCTTCATCATTTAGGAATGGAGAAACTTTGTTATAGACATCTTGATGATAATCATTTAACCATTGCTTTTCTTTATATGTTAACATATCTATATTAACAGCATCTAAATCAATAGGAGCAACAGTTAATGTATCAAAATGTAAGAATTGACCATATTCATTTTCTTTACCTTCTACACATAATAATTCGTTTTCAATACGGATTCCATATTGTCCTTCTAAATAAATCCCAGGTTCATCAGTCACAACCATACCAGGTTCTAATGCACAAGATTCACCTTCAAAACGAGGACGAGGTCTTATACCTTGAGGTCCTTCATGAACATTTAAGAAATGACCAACACCATGTCCAGTTCCACATTGATAATCTAAGTCTTCGCTCCATAATGGTTGTCTTGCAAGAATATCTAAATTTTGTCCTGTACATCCATATAAGAAAGAAGCATTTTGTAAGGCTAGCATACCTTGTAATACCATAGTAAAATGTTTCTTTTGAATATCACTAATATTTCCTAATGCAAAAGTTCTTGTAATATCTGTAGTACCATCTAGATATTGACCACCACTATCAATCAGTAACAATCCATCTTTTGTAATGCTTGAATGATTATCTTGAGTTGCGTGATAATGCATTAAAGCAGCATTTTCATTAAAGGCACAGATTGTATTAAAACTTTCTTCAACAAACAATTCTTGTTTTTGGCGATATTCAAAAACTTTATCTACAATACTGATTTCGCTCATATCAACTTTGCCATAATGAGTTTTTAACCAATACATAAATTGTGTAATCGCAACACCATCTTTAATATGAGCATTCTTTGTATTTTTAATTTCAATATCATTCTTAATAGCCTTAAATTGTTGTGATGGATTAACGCCATCAACTAATTGACAATCTAAAACATTATACATTTCATAATTGATTTGAGAAGCATTTAATAATACTCTTCCCTCTAATTCACTAGCATCTTTATAGATATCTAAATAATCTTTAATATAGATATTTTCTTTTTGATAACTCTCAATTAGATCTTGATCATATGCATGAGGTTGTAAATATAAATATGACTTATCTAATGTAATAAGTGCAAATGCTAATGCTGTAGGAGAATTAGGAATATCACTTCCTCTTAGATTAAATGTCCAAGCAATATCATCTAATGTTGTTATGATATGAGATTCACATTCATTTTCTTTCATGTATTCTTGAATAATTGAAATCTTTTCAGATGCTGATTGACCATTATATTGAGTATCATAGATATATGCTTTTTCACAAGATATCTCAGGACGATCTTCCCAAAATTCTTCTAAAAGATCTTCACAATAAATATCAAAATCAACATTAATTTGTTCTTCTAAATCTAAAGCAAAACGACAAGACATAGTTGTCCCATCAAAACCAATAATATCACTCTCTTGAATATCATTAACTAAGAATTCAATTAATGTAGGAACATCTTTTTGTC
>JAVWHX010000108.1:0-3126 GCA_036639875.1 Coprobacillus sp. | reverse complement strand
CGCATTGCATATATCTGAAATCTCTTCATATCATTTTCAGATATATATCCATTTTGCATTTCAAGATTATAATATCTATCTTTGTCATCTTTAATAACAATATCCATAATATACTTCCTTCCATCCTTTAATGATGAATAAGTATCATTATATTCAACAGTTGTAGTAGCAATTTGATAATCTTGAGATAAGTAAGTACATAACTCCTTTCTTAAAAAAGATGATTGTTGCATGAGATAGTGAAAGAAGTAATCAGAACAGATACCTGGGACTTTCGTGTCATATGTATTCTTCATATATATAAGTTTCCTTTCTAGGTATAAACCCTCTTACTTCTATATACGAAGAATTTCTTTATTTTTCTTCTTTTATCTTAAACTTTTTTTATTTTCTTACTCATATTATATATTTTTATTACAATATATGCAATAAGCAAATATTCATGCATTAAAAAAACAAAATGTTAATTAACACTTTGCTTTTTTAATTTTTCTTGTTTATCTTTATTTGTTTTAATAACCTTTTGACGTGAGAATTCTTCTCTATCTTTCTCATCAAGTGCTTCACTTATGAATTTCACAGTTCTTTCAAAATCAGGAATCGAAATATTTTTAAGTGCATTCGCTCTTTTTTGTGTCTTTCTAATAGCATTAGCTAAACGATAAACAGCATTTTCTATTTCTGCTAATTTTACAGTTAACTCTTTAACATGATAGAAACATCTATATGCATAATCAACCTTAGAATTTGCTCTTTCAAAACCATACCCTAAACGTAATGGTCTTTTTTCATAAATAACTTTAGGAATTTCCACTCCCATAACACTACGATAAGAAACGCTTATTCCTTCATCTACAGGAACCGCTTCAACAATATCACTAATAATACCTAAAGACATATTAGCCTCTTGTAAAGCATAATATGCTCTTTGGTAAGAATCAGTAATATCATCTCTAATCATCTTAACATCATCTAATAAACTCATCATTTCTTTGATTAGAACATTTCTTTTCTTATCTAATAAATCATAACCAAGATATGCTAGTTCTAGCGATTTCTTTGTCGCTATTAAATTTCCCTTAGTAGGAAAAACTTGATTAGCCATTATCTACAGCCTGTTGTAATTCTCTAATCATACCATCTTCATGAAGATTAAATTGAATTACAGCTTTATCATGATCATAGAATTGTTCTAATACAGCATTATCAACACGATCCAATTCACCCTTAGGTAAAACAGATAATAATGACCAAGCTAAATCAAGTGTTTCTTCAATACTTCTATTTGTATTAAAACCTTGATTAATAAAATATTGTTCAAATAAACGACCAAATGCCATATATTGTTTATCAACTGCTGATAATTCATCTTCACCAATAACTGATGTTAATGATTTAACATCTTGAACATGTGCATAAGCAGCAAATAATTGGTTAGATACAGAAGCATGATCTGCTCTTGTATATCCTTCACCAATACCATCTTTCATTAAACGTGATAATGATGGTAAAACACTAACTGGTGGATAAATACCAGTAGCATTTAAATCAGAATCAAGCGTAATTTGACCTTCAGTAATATAACCAGTTAAGTCAGGTACTGGATGTGTAATATCATTATTAGGCATTGTTAGTATTGGGATTTGTGTTACAGATCCCTTTGCACTATTCGCAATACCTGCTCTTTCATATAAAGATGCTAAATCTGAATATAGATATCCAGGATATCCTTTACGTCCAGGAATTTCACCTTTACTTGAAGAGAATTCACGTAACGCTTCACAGTATGAAGTAACATCAGTATAAATAACCAAAATATGCATATCATGTTCATATGCTAGATATTCAGCTGCAGTCAAAGCACATCTTGGTGTTAAGATACGTTCAATAATTGGATCATTTGATAGATTCAAGAACATAACAACTCTTTGCATAACTCCAGCTTCTTCAAAAGAACGTCTAAAGTAATCAGCAACATCATTTGTAACACCCATTGCAGCAAATACAACCCCAAAACCTTTTCCTTCATCATCAGCAACTTTCGCTTGTTTAACAATTTGTACTGCTAATTGATTATGTGGTAAACCAGACCCTGAGAAGATTGGTAACTTTTGTCCACGAATCAATGTTGTTAAACAGTCAATTGAAGAGATTCCAGTATTAATATAGTTTCTTGGATAAACACGTGCAACAGGATTTAATGGTTGACCATTAATATCCATTGATTTTTCTGCATAGATTTCTCCAAGTCCATCAATTGGTTTACCAGCACCAGAGAAAACTCTACCAAGAATTTCTTTTGATAATGGTAATTCCATTGGATGTCCTAATAATCTTGTTTTAGTATTAGAAAGGGATAATTGATTAGTTCCTTCAAAAACTTGTACAACAACTCTTTCACCTTCGATTTGTACAACACGTCCTAAACGAGTTGACCCATCTTTTAATTCTAATTCGACCATTTCGTCATATGAAGCACCTTTTATGTGATCTAATACAACTAATGGACCGTTAATTTCATTCAAACCTACATATTGAAGACTCATAACTTATTCCTCCCTTAGTCAATAGATGCCACAGCTTGATCAATATTCTTATAATAATTATCGAATAAATCCAAGTTATTGTTAGGCACATCATATTTCATTTTTACAACTTGTTCAAAAATACCAGTTTCAACAACCAAACGAATTGGTTTACCAGCAGAAACAACTTCTTTACAACGTTTATTTAAGTATAGAATAACTTCCATCATTTTTAATTGTTTTTCTAATGGTACATAAGTATCATCTGGGTGGAAAGCATTTTGTTGAAGATATCCAACACGAACAACTTTCGCAACTTCAATAATTAATTTTTGATCATCAGGTAAAACATCAGATCCCATTAATTTAACAATTTCCATTAACTTTGTTTCTTCAGCAAGAATACTTGCTAGTTCTTGACGATCTCTTAAGAACTTAGAATCTACATTCTTATTAAACCATCTTTCTAAATCGGGAACATATTCACTATAACTTTGATTCCAGTTAATTGCAAAATAATGTCTTGCATAAGCTAAAGACTTATCCAAAGCCCAGAACGTTCTTACGAAACGTTTTGTATTTTGAGTAACTGGTTCAGAGA
>JAVWHX010000107.1:0-3239 GCA_036639875.1 Coprobacillus sp. | reverse complement strand
AGATTCTTCTAAAATATGTCCATTCTCAGCAATAATATGATGTGCACTAAAAACAACATCAGTTGTTGATTCTCCATTACCAGCATTACAATAAGCATAACCACAGATTAATCTAGCGCTATGTGAAGAAACCAATAATCTTCGATAATCAGATTTTGTAGTTAAGGTACAAGATGCAGAAGGATTTAAGATAAGGGTAGCACCATTTAAACAATGTCTAGAACTTGGTGGTATTGGAGCCCATAAGTCTTCGCATATCTCAACAGCAATCTTTAAATAAGGCTGATGAAAACCTTCAAATAAGATATCAGTACCAAATGAATAATATTCACCATTAATTGATATCTCTGTTGTTTGACTTGGAGCACTTGCAAAATGTCTACCTTCATAAAACTCATGATATGATGGTATATATGTTTTAGGTACAACTCCTAATATTTCTCCACCTTCAATAACCATTGCACAATTATATAATTTATTCATATGTAAAAGAGGTAATCCAAATACAATCACCATATTCAATTCATATGTAGCATCTAAAATAACTTCTATTTGTTCATAGACTTCATTCAAAACTCTCTTTTGATAAAACATATCTTCAATTGTATATCCAGTTAAACATAATTCTGGAAATAGTAAAACTTGAATGTCTTCTTCTTCTGCTCTATGACAGGCTTTAATTAATTCTTCTGTATTTGCTTTTACATTCCCAAGTTTGACTTCAAAACTTGAACAACCAACTCTTACAAATCCGTCTTTCATAAAAACACCTCCATATGCTTATTATTATAACATATCTTTAAATGTTATAAACATATTTATTGACAAAGAAAACACTCCGTGTTACTGTATTAGTGTATTAATACAGTTGGAGGCGATAATGATGGGTGAATTCAATACAAATGTTCCAATATATATACAAATTATAGACAATATAAAGAACCAGATTATGAATGGAACTTTAAAACCAAATGATAAAGTTCCCTCAGTAAGAGAACTTGCTTTAGAACTTGGGGTCAATCCAAATACAATTCAAAGAGCTTTTGCTGAATTGGAAAGGGAAGGATATATAAGAACAGAAAGAGCAGTAGGTCGATATGTGAATGATAATCAAAGTTTAATTGATCTTAATAAACAACAACAAATCAAAGATAATGTTGAAGGTTTTATTATAAATATGAAACAATTGGGATTAACTATCCAAGACATTAAAGAGAAGATTAATGATTATGAGGAGGAATAAGGAATGAGTAATTTGATAGAAATTCAAAATTTGAATAAATCATATGGTAAGAAACAAGTTATTAAAAATGTTAATTTAAATTTAACGAGTGGTAAGATAGTTGGTTTATTAGGTCCTAATGGTTCTGGTAAGACAACATTAATTAAGATGTTAAATGGTTTACTTAAGGATTATAAGGGAGAAATAAGTATTGATGGTCAACCTATTGGAGTTCATTCAAGAGAAATTATTTCTTACTTACCTGATGAACCTTATTTTGAAAACTGGATGACAACAAAAGATGCTTTAAATTTATTTCAAGATATGTATAAAGATTTTAATAAAGAAAAAGCATTAGAACTTATTGATAAAATGGGATTACAAAGAAACTGTAAGATTAAAGAAATGTCAAAAGGTATGAAGGAAAAGTTTCAATTGGCTTTAATTATGTCAAGACGTGCGAGAATTTATATTCTTGATGAACCAATTGGTGGTGTTGATCCAGCAGCTAGAGATTTTATCTTAGATATTATTTTAAAGAATTATGATGAAAATGCATTGGTTTTAATGTCTACTCATCTGATTGCTGATATTGAACGAATTTTTGATGAAGTTGTTTTTATAAAAGAAGGAGAAGTCTTTTTACATGATAATTGTGAAGAACTTCGTACGAAAAGAAATCAATCTATTGATCAAATATTTAGGGAGGAATTCAAATGCTAAAATTAATGAAGTTTGAAATGATTCATTCAGTAAGAACGTTTGCCACATCATTTATTATATTTTTGTTAGGTTGTGTGTTAATGCCATTTGCGATTCATTTTCTTGCTGGCAATCAAACGAGTGAGTTTATCTTAGGAGCGCTTGGACTTATTTTTGTAATTTTAACGATGGGGATATTATTGGCGTTGTTTGTAAGTGTGTTTATTAATTATAAACGTTCAATGTTTGAAAGACCTGGATATTTAACACTGACTTTACCAAAATCAAATCTAGAAATTATAGTTTCTAAATTGATTGTTGCTATTGTTTGGATTTTTATAGGGATGCTAGTATTGTTTGGGGGCATTTTGTTGATGGGGTTATTTGTCTCACTCTTAGAAGGAAACTTGAACAATATTAAAGATATCTTTAAAGCTTTGAGTATTGTTATTGAGAATATAAATATAGATGCCTATAAGGTGTTTTCGACGACTTTGCTTTGCATTGCTGAACTAGCTTTTGTTGTTTCTAGTATATATTTATCTATTAGCATTGTTCATACAAGATGGATTAAAAAGTATAAAACTGTAATTGCTATAGTAATATTCTTTGTTTTAAATATGATCTTAAATATGGATGTGTTTAATTTTGTATTTGCTATCTCTCAAATAAATATGGATATTCTCTATTTGGTTATATATATATTGAGTGGAGCAGTTTTGATAATTTTATCGACATATATCTTAGATCACTATATAGAAGTAGAGTAGAATATAGGAATTGATTAAAATATTATATTTATCATAAAAACAACATTTTCTAATGAAGAAAACGACCTTTACGCATAAACTATGCGAGTGGGTCGTTTATCTAATTAAAATAATAATCTTGAATCTATCAATAAACAATAACTTAAATTTAATTTCAAATAAATATTTATTACTTAGTAATTGAGTTAAAATTGATTTTGTTCATCAATTATGTCTTCTTCATAATTCAATCTCTTTTTGTCTTGAACTCCCCATCTATTTCATAGTTTTGGAGTTGCATAATGATCTAATTTACACATTGTCTTGAATAAGACTCTGTTTGATTTGTGATAATGGTGTATGACAAAGAGCTTGATTAAAAATGATATCAAGTTGTTCATATGTACAACAATTTAACCAATCTAAATGACTAATTGAGTATAAACTTTGAACAACTGCCTGTACATCCTTGAGTTTTTGATCTGCTTTTCCTTCTTCATACTTAAGTCTCTTTTCACCTTCCACAACCCATCTGCCTAATTGTCTTTGCATGGCATAATGAGCTA
>JAVWHX010000106.1:0-3356 GCA_036639875.1 Coprobacillus sp. | reverse complement strand
AAAGGAACATGTTGAAACTGTTGAAAAAATGGGAATACAACCTATTGATTTAGTGTGTGTTAATCTATATGAATTTGAAAAAGCTTTAAAAGCAGGAAAACCAATGGAAGATATGATTGAAAATATTGATATTGGTGGACCTTCAATGATTAGAAGTGCTGCTAAGAATTTTAAAGATGTATTAATTGTTACGGATCCAACAGATTATTCAAAGGTTTTAGAAGCAATTGAAAATAAAACTGATGATTTTGATTTTAGATTAAATTTAGCATATAAAGCATTTAGTACAACAGGTGCGTATGATGCAATGATTTCACGTTACTTTGCTGGTGTTGTAGGTGATGATTTCCCTGATACATTAAATCTTTCTTTAAAGAAAGTTGAACATTTAAGATATGGTGAAAACTCACAACAACGTGCTAATAAATATGTTGATGGATTTGTTCAAGAATCTTTATTAGATTATGAACAATTAAATGGTAAAGAAATATCTTTTAACAATGTTAATGATTTATATGGTGCTATTGCAGTTGTAAGAGAATTTAAAGATCAAACTGTAACTGCTGCTATTAAACATTCAACTCCTTGTGGTGTTGCCATTGGAGATACAGGTTATGATTCATATATGAAAGCATATGAAGCAGATCCTCAATCAATCTTTGGTGGTATTGTTGCAGTGAACTATAAAATTGATAAAGCAACTGCTGAAGAAATGAAAAAGATTTTCTTAGAAATCGTAGCTGCACCTGATTTTGATGATGATGCATTAGAAGTTCTACGTACTAAGAAAAATTTACGTGTATTAAAGTTAAATAATCTTTATGCTCGTGATGCAAAATATGATATTAAATATCTTGAAGGACAAGTTCTTGTTCAAGATATTAATGATAAGATGATTGAAGAAATGAAAGTTGTTACAACTGCTAAACCTACTGAAAGTCAAATAACTGATATGGAGTTTGGTATGAGAGTTGTGAAGTTTGTAAAATCTAATGCAATTTGTATTGTTAAAAATGGTGTCACTCTTGCAATTGGTGGTGGACAAACATCACGTATTTGGGCATTAGAAAATGCAATTATTAATAATAAAGATAAAGACTTTACTGGTTCTGTTTTAGCAAGTGATGCATTCTTCCCATTCAATGATTGTGCCCAGGTCGCAATTAATGCTGGTGTAAGTGCAATTGTTCAACCAGGAGGAAGCGTCAGAGATCAAGATTCTATTGATTTATGTAACGAAAGAAATGTCCCTATGGTATTTACTGGGTATAGACATTTTAGACACTAGGAGGAAACTATGAAGGTATTGATTATTGGTAGTGGTGGTCGTGAACATGCGATTGCTTATACATTAAAGAAAAGCCCTCGTGTTGATGAAATTCATGCAATTCCAGGTAACCCTGGGATTGCTGAATTAGGAACTTGTCATAAGGGTAGTGTCGAAGATTTAGAAGGAATTTTAAAGTTTGTTGAAGATAATAACATTGATTTTACTGTTATTGGGCCTGAAGTTCCTTTATGTATGGGATTAGCTGATTTATTAGAAAGTCATGGACATAAAGTTTTTGGACCTACAAAACATGCTGCAACTTTAGAAGGAAGTAAAGCTTTCTCTAAAGATTTTATGGATAGACATCATATTCCAACAGCTGCTTATAAAGAAGTGAATTCTTATGATGAAGCAATTACAGCTTTAGATGCATTTGATTATCCTCTAGTTGTTAAGGCTGATGGGCTAGCAGCAGGTAAGGGTGTTGTGATTTGTGAAAATAAGCAAATGGCTATTGATACATTAAAAGAAATGATGGTTGATGGTATTTTAGATGGTGCAGGAAGTAAAGTTGTCTTAGAAGAGTTCTTAACTGGTTTTGAATGTTCTTTACTTTGTTTTACTGATGGTAAAACAATTGTTCCGATGGTGAGTGCTAAAGATCATAAACAAATTTATGATGAAAATAAAGGACCTAATACTGGTGGTATGGGAACTGTTTCTCCTAATCCATTTTTACCTGAAGGAATGGATGAGATCTTTAAAACTGATATTTTAGATCCTTTTATGGAAGGATTAAAGAAAGATAATATGGATTTTAGAGGTGTTGTTTTTATTGGTTTAATGATTGAAAATAATAAAGCTAAAGTTCTTGAATATAATGTTCGTTTTGGTGATCCTGAAACTCAATCAATCTTACTTCGTTTAGATAGTGATTTGTTTGATATTATGTATGCAGTATCAACAAGTACATTAGATCAAGTTGATGTCAAATGGAAAGATGAACATGTTGCTTGTCTTGTTTTAGCAAGTGGTGGATATCCTAGTGATTATCAAAAAGGACTTGTTATTAATGGTATTGATAATGTTGATGATGATATTATTGTATTCCATGCAGGAACTTCATTTAATGATAAGAATGAAGTAGCGACAAGTGGCGGACGTGTTTTAAATATTTGTGCACTTGGTTCTTCTTTAGAAGAAACAAGAGCAAAGGTATATAAAGCTGCTGAAGTTATTGAATTTGAAGGAAAATATTATCGTAAAGACATTGGTCTAAATTAAGGGAGGAAAAGATGAGTAAAGTATTTCGTATTTATGTAGAAAAAAGAGAAGATTTTGCAGTTGAAGCTGATGAAATTTTTCATGGATTAAAAACTCAATTAAAGATTGATACTATGACATCTTTGAGTGTTGTCAATCGTTATGACGTTCAAGGTGTTAGTGAGGATGTCTTGAATCAAGGAATTCCAACTATATTAAGTGAACCAATGGTTGATAATGTTTATAGAGAAGAATATCCTGCTACATCTCATTCAACAGTATTTGCGATTGAATATTTACCTGGTCAATATGATCAAAGAGCTGATGCTTGTGAACAATGTTTTCAACTATTAACTGGTGAAAAGAATGTTAAAGTTAAATGTGCTAGATTGATTGTTATTGATGGAGAGTTAAACCAAGATGAAGTGAAACGTATTCAAGATTATTTAATTAATCCTGTAGATCAAAGATTAGCTTCTTTAGATAAAGCTAGTGATTTAACTGATGTAGATGTTCATATTGAGCTTGTTCCTATTATTGAAGGATTTATTGATTTTAATGAAAACCAATTAAATCAATTCTTAAAAGATAATGGAATGGCTATGAACTATGATGATTTAAAAGTTACACAAGATTATTATAAGAATGAAGAAAAAAGAGATCCTACTGAAACAGAATTAAAAGTATTAGATACATATTGGTCTGATCATTGTCGTCATACAACATTTGCAACAATTATTACAGATTTAGATATTGAAAATGGTGCTTTTAAAGAAATCTTAGAAAAAGACGTAGAAGATTATAAAACAAGTCGTCATTTATT
>JAVWHX010000105.1:0-3402 GCA_036639875.1 Coprobacillus sp. | reverse complement strand
GTTCTTTTCTAATTTAGCTTGTTCTTTCTTTAATAAGATAGCTTCTTTTTTAGTAAATAAATCTAAAGTTCCATCTTCTTCCATTTTTTCTAATTCTTTTAATCTTCTAATTCTCTTTTGAATAGTTTTGAAGTTTGTTAAAGTTCCACCTAGCCAACGAGAATTAACATAGAAACTTCCAGATCTTTCAGCTTCTAATTGTACAGCTTCTTGAGCTTGTTTTTTAGTTCCTACAAATAAAACTTTTCCACCTTTTGCTACGATATCCATTAATGCTGCATAAGCATCATCGATTTTATCAGATGATTTCTTTAAATCGATAATATAGATTCCGTTTCTTGAAGTGAAAATGTATGGAGCCATTTTTGGATTCCATCTTTTTGTTTGATGTCCAAAATGAACACCTACTTCTAATAATTTTTTCATTGAAATTACTGCCATTGTAACTTCCTCCTTTTGTTTTTTTCCTCCACCGCTTCTAACAAAAACCACCATTTCAGGCACCCGATTTTTGAATCCACAATGTGTGTATTTGAAATACCTGTGTTATAATACCATAATATCACCTAAAAAACAAGATATAATCTTATTTTTTTACATTCTCAATAAGTTTATATATCATCTCTTTTTCGTGATAAATATTATTATTGACTTGATAGTAATTTATAAACCCTCTTCTATAACAAAGATGTTGATGAAACTTTATTTTATGTGGCTTATGAAAGGTTGGTATTTGACTATAATACTTTCTTAAATACTTAGGAATAAATCGATAATAATAAAATTGTTGTATAATTAAATAACTCATAATAACACATGTGTTAATCTGCAAATAAAATACAATGAATATGCATAAACAAAAAACTGATATCTTTAAATGAAAATAGAAAGCTTGTTTCAAATCAAGGAATCGTTGTAACAAAAGACATACAATTCGACTTCCATCTAAAGGATATATCGGTAATAAATTAAACAATAAAACAGCATAATTAATTTGTAAAAGATATTCTTGATAAACACCATCACTTAACATCAAAATCCCTTGCCAAATAAACAAATGACTACATGGTCCTGCCAAAACAACGCATACCTCTTCTAACATCGAATGAAAATAAAAATCATTTAAAGATAAATAAGCACCAAACGGTAAAATCTCTATTTTCTCAATATCAAAATGAAAATAATATGCCATCATAAGATGGCATATTTCATGAATACAAACAATCAACAAAGCTGATAAATACCATTTTAGATATCCCCCTAGCCATGCCAGCACAAAGTATATCAATGTGACTGGATGAACTTCTATCTTACGAAAGAAGTTCTTCAAATGTTGCATAATCTATTTCCTTTTCTTCTTGAGTAAAGATTATCATAACTTTATCTTGATATGTGCCAAGAATTGTTGCTGCATCAACTTGATCATGAGCGCTCACAAAAACATCTGTTAATTGACCAAAAGTAACCTCTACGTTATTTTCCAATAAGATTATTACATACTGTCCTAACATATCTTGTTTACCAACATAAACGACTCTTCCTTTATCAAAATTCAAAACTTCATTAGACTTGTTTGTATAAAAATTATCTTTTATATTTGTATAAGCAACCTTACTAGAAACAGTTGCAGCATTATCATTTTTTGTCCATGATAACACTTGATTATTAATCCATTTTGTCATTTCAGTAAAATGTAAGTCATTAAGTACATAGTTTTTAATATACTCACCATTAGGACTTATCTTGACATACGCACAAACTGAAACACCCACTAACAAAACGACCATTGCTTTAATCATTGCATTATAAACCTTTAAAAAATGACGATCAGTTAATGTTGTATTCTTTCTTCCCCTTCTTCTTTCCATTCTCTTTTTAATTTCATCTATCTCACTCACAAGTATATCACCTCATCTATACTTATGATAAAAATATAATTTTATTAACCAAAGATTCTTTCAAATAACGGCTTTTTTCGATTTTTTTGAAAAGGAACTTCTTGGCCATCTAATCTTTTTACAATTCTATCAAAACATCCTGAAATAGCAGAATCTTTATTTAAATAAATTGGCATTCCTTTATTATTGGCTTCAATCATTTGATGATCATCATAAACAATCCCAATTAAAGGAATTGATAAAATATCATAGGCATCTTTTAAATTCAAACTTCTTCCTTTATGAATGTCCTCATCATTATATTTATTAACTAACATATGTAAAGTCGTCACACCTTGTTTTAATAATAAACCAACAACCCTATCAGCATCTCTTAAAGAAACAACATCTAAACTCACTACAATTATAGCTTCTTTTGCTAATCCACTTGCATATTGAAAACCTTTTTCAATTCCAGCTGGACTATCAATTAGTATATAATCAAATTCATTTTTTAACTGTTCAATCATATTGATCATATATTCAACATTTAAATTTTCAAAAGACAATGATTTACAAGCTGGTAACAAAAACAAAGATTCAATTCTTTTATCCTTAACAAGAATTTGTTTGAGTGAACATTTATCTGCTATAACATCCTTTAAATCATAAATTACGCGATTTTCTAATCCCATCATCACATCCAAATTCTTTAATCCAAAATCCGCATCAATCAAGCACACTTTAAAACCTGATGATGCTAGTGCATAGCCTATATTAATTGACATGCTACTTTTTCCAACTCCACCTTTACCCGAAGTTATAACAATAGTTCGGCTCATATCCATCCTCCTTATTTACAATAATATTGCCATCATTATAATAGACACTTGTTAATGCAGAAGTTGTCAAATCTTGTAAAGTTTCTTGATTTATTACAATTTGTGCATTTTGAAAATCATGACCAAAGATTTTTATATTTTCATTCATCGCAATAATTGTTCCCTTAACAGCATTTAAAAAATAAACATCATCATAACAATAAACATAACTTCCAGGATTAACAATTCCTAAGAACAACGTTTCATTATAAATCACTAACTCTTCACCATTATGTAATTGTTCTCTTTTAATTTCTACTTCATTTTGCGTATGTGGTAAAGAAATACCATCAAATATAACTTTCTTTTTAACTTGCAACATTTCTATAAGACGAGCCAATTCATCATCTTTCAAATGTCGACATCCAAAGTCAAAAAACGCCCTTGGATAGTAACCATCTTGATTAAAGATTGGTTGTTCCAAGAGCATATCTAACTCATTTAAGATCAAATCAAAATCACATTCTTTTGTTATTCTCATAACCAAAATATCATTAACACCTTTTACTTCAATTAACATTTATTCCACCTCTATCTTGACTTTATTGTAGATAAAATATACACCAATAGACAAAATAATATTAACAAGTAGTGTTGGCAAAAGCCTCATCAATCCAAAAGAAGAGATTGGATATCTTGTCATA
>JAVWHX010000104.1:0-3502 GCA_036639875.1 Coprobacillus sp. | reverse complement strand
TGTTCTATCTTTTCCTGCTGAGCAGTGAAATAAAAGACACCCAGCTTCTACATTCGCAATAGTTGTTAATAAACCATTAACCATTTCTTGATCTTTTACAAGTTCTACATAAAAGTCACCTAAATTAAAATCTTGAATACTTGTCATAACTTTCGTTGCATCACTTACATTCCCTTTCATAAAGGGATAATGATAATACTTTATACCTTCAACATTAATTAATGCATCTGGTTGTTTTTGACATTCTTCCTCTGATCTTAAATCTATGACAGTATTAACACCATACTGTACTAAGAAATCAATATCACTTTTTGATAAAGCAGAAATATCATCTGCTCTTAAAAATCTATGCCACTTTACATAATCTTTATTTATATTACAATACCCACCTAATTCTCTTACATTATATGCATTATCTAGTGGTAAACGAATTATATTTTCCATTCTTTCTCCTTAATTGCCAGTATGCAATTGTTTTTTTATTCTCACAGTTATGATTTCAAAAATAAACATAGTTACAAATATAACAACAATAATTGTTGAAATACTAGGATAATCAAACTTCATAATTGCCTTACTTAATAAATATCCTACTCCTCCAACGCCAACCATTCCAAGTGAAATACCTTCTGCTATATTATTTTCAAAACGCATAGCTAACCATGATATCAATTGTGGTGTCGTTTCAACAACAACTCCTCTTAAAACAATGTTAATCCAATTAGCTCCCGTTGCCTTTAAAGCTTCAACTTTTTCATGTCCTGCTTCTTCTAATGAAGCTGCAAAACTTTTTGTAAGGTAACCAATTGTTGGGAAAATAAGACCAATCATTCCTCCCGTATTACCAAAGCCAACACTGGCAACAACCATTAATATCCACACTAAAGCAGGTATTGCCCTAATGACTGCAACCATTCCTTTAATAAAGCTAGATAAGTACTTATTAGGCGTTAAATTATCTGCTGCTAAAGTTGCTAAGACAAATGAAATGAGTGCCCCTACAATCAGTGAAGTGAGTGCTAGGCATATTGAAACCATAACCTCTGCTAATATACTTGGAACAAGTGTTATATCAAAAACAAGTATTCTAGAAATAACTTCTCCAATATTTTCTAAACGATTCATAAACTTTGTTAAATCTAATTGTAATAATTGAACACTTCCTATAAATATAACTATTGCAAGTATAACAAATATTAAATATTTGAGACCAGTTCCTTTTTTAGTTATTCTAATAACATCCATATTTTCTCCTTAATAGACCATTGCTCTTACTTTGTTTGTAACAAACTCAGTTATTAAAACAATTGCAACAACAATCATAATAATGGCACATGCTTCATGGTATTTAAATAATTTAATATTTGTTTGAATAAGAACCCCTATTCCTCCTGCACCAACCATACCTAGGATGGTTGAGGCTCTAATATTAATTTCAAAAGAATATAATGTCCAATTGATTAAACTTGGTACAAAGCAAGGTAGTAATCCATGCCATAAAACTTGTAACCCACTCGCTCCACTAGCCTTGAGAGCTTCTAATTTCGTGTTAGATATTTCATTCAAACTATCACAATAACTACGTGACAAGAACCCTAATGTTGCAATAATCAATGCAAGTAATCCAACCATTTCTCCTACACCAAATGCATAGACTAACAAGCTAGCCCAGATGAGTACTGGAATATTTCTTAAAAATGAAATCAACGCTCTAACAAGCATTCTTAAGGGTTGAATAGGATTTGTCATCTCACTCATTAACATTCCACATAGTAATGAAAAGAATGTTGATACATATGTTCCGACTATCGCAAACAATACAGTTTTCATTACGGCTGGTACATATTGAGATATATTTGAAAAATCTGGTGGTAAAAACTTTTTCACAAAGAATGAGACAAATGTTGGTATTCCTAAAACCATATCTACAAGATTAATTTCTAAATATAAACAACTGATACCAAACAACAAGATCAAAATAAGAGTTATGATTAATTTCTTATGTTTTATAAGTACAAATTCATTATTATCCATTGACAATTCCTTCTTTTAACACAGTATTATAAGAAGTTTCTTTTAAAGTCATTTGTTCTTCTTTACCTCTATAAATATCTTGAATAATTTCATCACTTAACTCTTTTGGTGATCCATCAAATATCAATTTACCACCCTTGATTCCAAGAATTCTTGTCGCATATTTTTTAGCAAAATCAACTTGATGTAAATTAACAATACAAGTTAACCCTCTTTCACAAGTCATTTTATATAAAGTATCCATTACTTTATTTGCAGAATTGGGATCAAGTGATGCGATTGGTTCATCTGCTAACAAGATTTTAGGATGTTGAATAATAGCTCTACAAATACCCACTCTTTGCATTTGTCCACCACTCAGCTCATTCGCTCTTTTATACATTTTCTCTTCTAAACCAACTTGTTTGAGTAATTCAGCTGCCTCCTGAATATCTTTTTTAGAAAAACGACCAAATAAACTATCAATAAATTTCATATGTCCTAAACGTCCATGTAAAACATTCTTAATAACATTTGTACGCCCAATTAAATTATAATGTTGAAAAATCATTCCAATTCGACTTCTATGTTTTCTTAATGTCTTACCTTTAAGCTTTTCCATATGCACACCATCAAAGATGATGTCTCCACATGTTGGGTCAATCATTCTATTAATACATCTAATAAATGTTGATTTCCCTGCTCCTGATGGTCCAATAATAACAACAAACTCTCCAGCCTCAAATGAAACATCAATACCTTGTAAAGCATGTGTTGTTTCATTATAAGACTTCTTAAGATCATGAATCTCTAAAATATTTTTATTCATTTATTTGTCTCCTAAATCAACTTTTAATAAATCTAACATTTCTTTTGCAGGATTAAGTTCTTTTTCTGAAACTTCTACAAAACGAATATCTTTACTACTATGAACTGCTTCAAAATAACTTTCATCACTGTATGTTAAGAAGAATTCTTTTATCTTTGCTTTTAAATCTGCTGGTAAATCTCCTCTTGCTACATAACAAGGATTTGGAATAACATCAGTTTCTCCAATAACCTTAATATCACTTTCTTTTAATTGATTTGCTTTTACCATTTGAGTGATAACTGATTTAGCAACTGCTGCTCCATCATAATCCCCCATCATAACTCCAGTTAAAGATGTTGGATGTCCTCCAGAAAATGCTACTGTATTAAAGAAGTAACCACTTGATTCTAATTTATCTGTATCTAAACTTAAATCTTTAACTAATTTTGCTTTTGGATATAAGTAACCAGATGATGAAGATTGATCTACAAATGCAAATGTTTTTCCTTTTAAATCACTAATTGAATTAATATCACTTCTATCTGCTTTTGTGATAAAAGCAGTTTTATAATCTGCAGCTGTTGGTGTAGATACTAACAATTCTGCATTTGCTCTTTCTTTTGCTTGGAAATAACTCATTGGTGAAACTAACATAACATCAACTTTCTTATTTGCCAT
>JAVWHX010000103.1:0-3572 GCA_036639875.1 Coprobacillus sp. | reverse complement strand
ATGATCAGTCCCTATATCTGCAAGTATTTCCCCTTGTTTATATTTTCTAATTAAATTGGCAATTGCTTGTAATCTTTTTGATAGTTTCATATTAACGATCTAAGAAATCCTTTAAACGTTTTGAACGTGATGGGTGTTTTAATTTTCTTAAAGCTTTAGCTTCAATTTGACGAATACGTTCACGAGTAACATTAAATTCTTTTCCAACTTCTTCTAATGTTCTTGTACGTCCATCATCTAAACCAAATCGTAAACGTAATACTTTTTCTTCACGATCTGTTAATTCTAATAAGACTTCATTTAATTCATCTTTTAATAATTCATTAGCAGCGTAATCATCTGGTGACATAGCTCCTTCATCTTCAATAAAATCTCCTAAATGAGAGTCATCTTCTTCACCAATTGGTGTTTCTAAAGAAACAGGTTCTAATGAAATCTTTTGAATTTCTCTTACTTTTTCTGGAGTCATTCCATCCATCTTTTCAGCAATTTCTTCAGCACTAGGTTCTCTTCCTAATTCTTGAATTAATTGTCTTTGAACACGTGTTAATTTATTAATTGTTTCAACCATATGTACTGGAATACGAATTGTTCTTGCTTGATCTGCAATAGCACGTGTAATTGCTTGTCTTATCCACCATGTTGCATAAGTTGAAAACTTAAATCCTTTTGTATAATCAAATTTTTCAACAGCCTTAATTAACCCCATATTCCCTTCTTGAATTAAATCTAAGAATAACATTCCTCTACCCACATATCTCTTTGCAATTGAAACAACAAGACGTAAGTTAGCAGCAGCAAGTTTCTTTTTAGCTTCTTCATCACCTTCAAGAATTTTAATAGCTAAATCAATTTCTTCTTCATGACTTAATAATTCAACACGCCCAATTTCTTTTAAATACATTTTTACTGGATCATTGATTTTGACATTACTTCCAAGTTGGTTTTCATCATCTTCACCATCACCAGAATACATATTAATTGTATCTCCAGTCATCATGTCAAAATCACCAACAAAGTCTAAATCAGGAATTTCTTCACCTAAATCTTCATCTAAGCCTTCTAAATTCTCAAGAGCTTCTAAGTCATCTAAATCATTAACTGCTCCTTTTAATAATTCTTCATCATCTAACTCTAAAGCATCCAAACCATCTTCAATTGTAATATTACTTTGAGTAATAAATTCTAATAGTTCTTCCGCTGATTCATCATCAAGATCATACTTTGTTAAAAAAGCATCTAAATCATCTTGAGATAAAGTTCCTCCTAATGCATCAGCTGTTTCCTTAATCAATCCCTTTAAATCCTCAAATGTAACTGGTGCTGCTTTCTTTGTCTCTTTTTTCATATTTACTCCTTTTCATCCTCTAATTCAAATATTTCCTTTAAGATCAATGCTTTTTGACTTGGATCTAATATATAATTAAATTGTTCTAACAATAAATCCTTCTTCATTTTTTTAGCATTAGAACCTATTGTCCGAATATAATCATCAATAGCTTTCTCTTCATACTTCAATGGTAATGGTGACTCAGCTATATCAATAATCTGACTAACCAATTCATCCTTTTTTATACTATTAATCAAATCAGCTACTTCCATCTTATTATGATTACGATAATAATCTAATATATAAGAAGCAATAACACGATAATTATCATCATACATAAATCCAGCTTTTGCTTCATATTTTAATGCGACCTCTTTATCCATTAACATATAAAATAATAAATCATGTTCAGCTTTACGATATTTATCAACAAGATGAATTGTTCTTTTCACTTCTCTATGAACATATTCCTCTACTTTTTTTGGCTGCATACCAGCTAATTTTTGAGTAATAATATCATACGAAAATCCTGATTTCTTTGATAAAGCATTTACATAATAATCTCTATCAACATCATCTTGAATTTGATTAACTTCAAAACACATTTTATCTAAATATTCTTTACGATCTTCATAATTTTGAGAATCAATCATTTGATACTCAAATTCCATTAAGAATTCAATCGAACTTAAAGTTTTCTTTAAAGCTTCATTTAAACCCTCTTTACCATGAATTTCATAAATCTCATCTGGGTCATGACTATCAGGTAAAATAATAATCTTAACCTTCATTCCATTTTCTTCTAGCATCCTTGCAGCTTTACTCATTGCTGCTTGACCTGCTTGATCACCATCTAAACAAAGATGAACAGTCGAAGTTAAACGCTTCAAAGCTTGGATATGGCCCTTTGTAAGAGCAGTTCCCATAATCGCAACCGTATTCTCAATTCCTGCCTTGTACATCGCTATCACATCCATAAAGCCCTCTAATAGGTAAACAAACCCTGCTTGTTTAACTGCTTCACGACATTTATGATAATGATATAAAGTCTGTCCCTTAATAAAGATATCTGATTCAGGTGAATTCAGATACTTACTATCACTTTGAGTTGGTTTATAAATTCTTCCACTAAAGCCAATAACTTGACCTTGCTGATTATATAATGGAAACATAATACGATCATTAAATCGATCATAGTTTTGTTGAGATTCAATAACCAATCCAGATTTAACCATATCAATTTCTTGATAACCTAATTTTAAAAATGCTGAATGTAAAATAGGTTCTAATGGTGCAAATCCAATTTGAAATTCTTTAATAAGTTCATCAGTAAAATCTCTTTTTAATAGATAAGTTTTTGCTTCTAAACCTAATTTTGTATTTAAGTAATAACTATATAATTTCTGTGCTTCTTGGTGCATTTGATAAAGCGCAACATGTTCTTGATTCACTGGACGTTCTTCGACATCCAATTGATATTCACTTAAATCTACTCGACCAATTTCAGCAACTTTTTTAACCGCTTCGATGTATGATATCTTCAAGTACTTCTGTAAGAATGTAAAAACATTCCCACCAGTATGACAAACAAAACACATAAACAATTGTTTATCGGTAGATACAGACATTGAAGGATGTGAATCATCATGAAAAGGACATATAGCTACATAGTTTCTTCCTTTTTTTTCTAAGGAAAGATATTGTCCAAGGACATCAACAATATCAACACTTTGTCTAATTTGTTCGATTTTATCTTGTGACAGACGAGCCATATGTATCCTCCTTATCTAGAATTTAATTCTTTGAGAAATATATTCATTCAATTCACTAATCGGTAAACGAATTTGTTCCATTGTATCTCTATCTCTTAATGTCACAGATTGATCAGTTTCAGTATCAAAATCAACTGTTACACAGAAAGGTGTTCCAATTGCATCTTGTCTACGATAACGTTTACCAATTTGACCAGCAACATCAAACTCAACATTCATTTCCTTAGCAAGCATTGTATAGACTTCAGTTGCTTGTTCACTTTGTTTTTTTGTTAATGGTAAAACTGCAACTTTAACAGGTGCAACAGCAGGATGAAGATGCATAACAATACGTGTATCATTTTCTAATTCTTCTTCATCATAAGCATCAACTAAGAATGCAAGTGTAACTCTATCAGCACCAAGTGATGGTTCTATACAGTATGGTATATATTTTTCATTAGTCATTGGATCTAAGTACATTAAATCTT
>JAVWHX010000102.1:0-4085 GCA_036639875.1 Coprobacillus sp. | reverse complement strand
TGGTATGAATCCTATTATTGATAAAGATGTTGATATGATAAGTATTTGTGGTATGGGTGGTAAACTAACGATTGATATCTTAGATGAGAATAAACAACATTTAAAACATCAGCGTTTTATTCTTCAAGCAAATATTGGCTTAGAAATATTACGTGAATATTTAGCAACTCAAGGTATGAAAATCATTGATGAGGATATTGTAAAAGATGCTCATCATATATATGAGATTATTGTTTGTGAAAAGACAAAAGCTAAATTAAAGTATACAGAAGAAGATTTTTACTTTGGACCTTGTTTAAGAAAAAATAAAAGTCCATTGTTTTATGAAAAATGGCAAAGACAATTAGAAATACAAAGAAAAATACTTGATTCTTTAGATGAAAATCATTTGAAATATCAAGAAGTATTTCATATGATACAATTGATAGAAGGTGAATTAAATGTTAGCTAAAAAAATCATTGAAATTATGGAAAAGCATTTTCCATTATCTTTACAAGAAGAATGGGATAAATGTGGTTTGCAAATTGGTGATATCAATCAGGAAGTTAATAAAATCATGATTTCTTTAAATGCTGATAGTCAAACATTAGATGAAGCTATTGAAAAAGGTTGTCAAATGTTAATAACTCATCATCCCTTTTTATTAGATCCAATCAATAATATTGATAAAGATCATTATATGGGTGGTTTTATCTATAAAGCTATTCAAAATAATGTTCTTGTATATAGCTCACATACTGCATTAGATAATGTAGCTATGAATAGATGGTTGATTGAAAAGTTAAATGTATGTGATATGCAAGTTGGTGATTCAACAGGAATTAGCCAAATAGCTACATTAAATCAGCCAATGTCTATGAATGATTTTTTAGATTATGTTCAAGATGTTTATCACTTAGATCATTTCAAATATGCTGGAAAAGTCAAGGAAGTTAAAACTGTTGCAGTATGTGGTGGAAGTGGAAGTGATTTTATGGATTGTTTTTATGGAAAAGCAGATGCATATTTAACAGGTGATACAAAATATCATCATGCTAAAAATGCAATTGATCATGGATTGTTATTAATTGATATTAATCATCATGCTGAAAATATTATGGTTTCAAAGTTAAAAGAATTGTTAGAAAAGGAAGTGAATGTAGAGATAATTGAAGGAACTTCTCCTGATTATTATCACTACCGTTAAGATGATTTTAACAACAATGTGTTATTTAAAACGTAATCACCAGACATTACTTTTACATCGTATTAAAAAAGAGAATGATATTAATGCGGGTAAATGGATTGGTGTTGGTGGTAAGTTTGAAGATGGTGAGAGTGCTGAAGAGTGTATGTGCAGAGAAATTTATGAAGAAACTGGATATACAGTTCATGCTTTAAACTTTCAAGGATTTGTGATGTTTCCAAAACTTTATCATGGACAAGATGAGGGAATGTTTATTTATACTTGTGATGATTTTAGTGGTGAGTTAAATGATGTCTGTGATGAAGGTGTTCTTAAATGGATTGATGATAATCAGATATCTTCTTTACCAATGTGGGAAGGTGATTATCATTTCTTTGACTGGATTACTGATGATAAAATTCATAGTGCTAAAATTGTTTATGAAGATGATAAGGTTATTGAGTACAAAGAAAGTGTGTATTAAGATTGCAAGTTATTCTGCAATCTTTTTATTTGTTAAAGGATATCTTTTATTTTATGCCTTTTTGAGTTATAATTTTTTAAAAGCGAGGGGGATATTATGATGTATATGCTAAAACAAAATAAGAAATGGATTATTATATCTGGAGTTATTATTGGTTGTATTCTGCTTATTTCTATATTCTTTTTATTAAATAATAAAAGTTCAGAAAAAAATGAAACAGAAACTTTTAATACATCTTTGGTAGGGGATGCAACTGTCGATCCTGAAAATGTTGATGAAACAGAAGAAGGAATAAGTATAAATGCTGATAAATTAACAGCAAATCAAGGGAAAAGTAATGGTTTAGATGTTTCTAAATGGCAAGGTAAAATCGATTGGAATAAAGTGAAGAGCCAAATAGATTTTGCTTTTATAAGAATTGGTTATCGTGGGGAAGATGGAGTTATCTATAAAGATGATAATGCTGATTATAATATTCAACAAGCAACCAAAGCAGGAGTTCTTGTTGGGGTTTATTTTTATTCTACAGCGCTTAATGAAAAAGAGGCAATTGAAGAAGCAAAATGGACAGTTCAAAGTATAAATGGATATAGTATTTCATATCCAGTTGTTTATGACTGTGAGGGATATAAACATACATCAAGTCGTACATATAATTTAAGTACAGAAGAACGTACAAATAATGCAGTAGCATTTTTAGATATCATAACTAAGCAAAAATATGAAGCTATGTTCTATACATCATTAAGTGATATCAAATCTCATTGGAACATTAGTGATATTGAGAATAAGTATAAGGTATGGATTGCTCAATATTCATCAACAATTTATCCTGAAAAACAAAAGCCTGATTATGAAGGGCAATGTCATGCTTGGCAATATACGAATAAAGGTCAAATCAGTGGGATTAATGGTAATGTTGATATGGTTGTTTGTTATTTTGAAAATAAGAAAGCTGATCCTAAAAGCACAGGTGCAAAAGTACCAACTGCATCTACCCCTTTAACTGAGGAAGAGAAAAAATATTCATCAGTTAATGAAAAAGTAACTGCAAAAGTGGAAGCTAATCTAAGATCTTCAGCAACAACTAAAGGAGATGTTGTAGGGACTTTAAAAAATGGAGAAACATTAACTCGTGCTGGTGTAGGAACAAATGGTTGGTCAAAACTACGCTATAACAATAAAACCGTTTATGCAATAACAAGTTATCTCACGACAGATTTAACTGTGAAAGAAAAAGAAGATATTGTTTCAGGACAAAAATTTGAACCAAAAAGTGATAAAATGACTGCCAAAGATGAAGTGAATTTACGCTCACTTCCAACATCAAATGGGGAAGTTGTTGGTAAACTAAAAAGTGGAACTTTCCTAGAAAGAACAGCAGTTGGTCAAAATGGATGGTCAAGATTAATATATAATGGAAAAACTGTTTACGCTATTACAAGTTATTTGAGTGATAAGGTGATTGAAAAAGAAGAACCAACGAAACCTGCTCAAACAGATGGATATACTACAGTGAATGAACAAGTAACTTCTAAATCTGAAACAAATTTAAGAGATAAACCAGGAGTGGATGGTAGTCAGGTTGTTTACACTCTTAAAAAAGGAGAATATGTTAAACGTATTGGAGTTAATCCAAATGGGTGGTCTAAATTGGAGTATAATGGACAAGTTGTTTATGCAATTTCATCTTATTTAGAAAAGTGATATAAGGACCTTTAAAGGTCCTTATATTTTTTTTAAAATAAAATATTAATTATTTGTAATTATTGTATGTTAAAATTGTTATAGTAGTGAGGGGAGGGAAAGCATGTTAAATAAAGAATTAGAAGATGCTTATATGAGATATTATCAACCTTTATTCTTATATGCTTTGTCTCTTACTAAGAACAAGGCAGATGCTGAAGATTTAGTTGCTAATACATTTATAAAAGCATTGTTAAGTTATGAAAAAGGAAATTTAAAGGCATGGTTATATGTTGTATTGAAAAATGAGTTTTATAATCTCTATAAAAAAAGAAAACGTATTATTAATGAGGGAGTTATAACATTAGAATGGATAGAGGATTCACAAGATATATTAATGGATTATATTTATGAAGATCAAAAGAGATGGTTGTATGAACATCTTTATCAGATGAGTACTCTAGAACAGGAAGTTATGTTGTTATCACTTCAGAATGACTTAAAGGATGAATTTATTTCTATGATGTTAAAGATAAGTATTGAGAATGTGAGAGTTATTCGTTTTCGGGTAAAAAAGAAGTTAATTGAATTATCTAAAGAGGAGGGATATTTATGAAAGAAAAAGAATTAGATGAACTGTTAGATTTATCAGAATCTTATCAAGTTGATGAACAAGTGAATAAGAAAATAAAAAAAGGAATGATAAAGAATATAAATATAAGAATTTTAAAGATATTAGTATGTCTAGC
>JAVWHX010000101.1:0-4369 GCA_036639875.1 Coprobacillus sp. | reverse complement strand
GCTACTAAACGACAGATAACTTCTAATCCTTGACCAAATACTTTTGCATTTAATACTTCCATTGTCGCATTTTCAACATCTGCTCCAACGTAATGTGTTTTCACACCAGCATTTTTCAAGATTTCAAAGAAGTGAATTGAAGTTTCAAGATTTGCTTTACCAATACCATCGATTGTTAAACCAACTGTATTTTCCCCTGGATCAAATACTCCATCTTTCCCTGTACAGTCATCTTTGAATTTTAACATAACATTTTCATTGTCTAATACATAAACATCTTTTGTTTTACCTTCGTAGATCTTTTTCATGTTATACCTCCATACGAATAATGTAAATATTATATCACCATTTTTTAAAAACACTATATTTTTTTTATGTTTTTTTATAGATAAAGAATGTTTTTTTTGCTTATCGCTTTTTTTAAAGAAATTTGATACCTTGCAATAAATATAATCACTTAAAATACATACCCTTATTCAAATTAAAATAGATAAGACATTGTTCATTTTAAAGACGATAGGAAATTTTGAAAATATGTATAAAAAGCGTTTTGCTTTGTACCCTTCAATTGTTAAAGGTAAAGCACCACTTATTTCTATTCAATATATAATATAAAAACTGTGTACTATAGAGGTATATTATTCTACAGGTGACACAGTTAACTTAACTAACATATTCTATTTTTTGATTTTAACTCTTAATGTTACAACGTATCCAAAAGATATTATCATTAAAATAGCATACACTCCCCAACTTATGTCAGAAGTTTTGACAGTATCAGATTTCTTAACTTCTTCCTTTACTGAATCTTTTTTGGTTGTGTCAGCATTAGAAGTTGGTGGTGTAACTATCTCTTCTTTACTTTTCTCAGCAATAATATATTGGCCAGGTAATGTTGGTGCTTCAAATACAACATATTCACCTTCTACTTTATTATCTAACTGAGTTATCTTTTCATCTTTTAGTTGATAAACAACTATATTATTTTTATCATATTTGTTATCTAATTTATAAGATACCTTTGTTTTTTCACTAACTTGATAAATATTATTTAAATCATCAGTTAATGATAATGATATTGCCTTATATCTTGAAGCCTTTAATGCGCCTTTAGTTTTGTCATCAATTGATAAATCATTTGAATTAACTATGATTTTTCCTGATATCGATGGAATGGTTGTTTCTATTCTAATATTTTCGTCTTTTGTAGTTATATTTTGATTCGTCTTGTTAGTTGAATAAAGTGCATAATAAACAATATACTCATTATCACCAGTTTCACTATCTATGGGATTATAGTATTTAACTTGTTCTATATTTCTTGCTTCATGTCTTCCTCTAAAACCACCAATAGGGCAGTAACTTGTTGAATAAATCTCACTTCCATCATCAAGTGGACCACCACCCGCTCCGCTAAGATCATTAGTGAGCCCAGTGATAACTTTTAATGTTGCCCCATCTTCTTTCTCGATTGTCAAAACAACTTTCTCTTTATCTATAACTAAACTATTTAATTTCTGAGTAACATCACCATCAAAAAAACTTTTTTCTACCTCAAAAACATTTGATCCGCAAGGACTTATGTTTTTAATAGTTCCTTCACTTTGAACTACAACTAGTTTTAACGATTTTTGGATATTATCAACGTCTTTATATTTAATTATATATTCCCCTGGTTTTCCCTGTTCATAATGATCATCATCAATAAGCGTTGCTTCAAATCCAATTGCATTTTTAAGGCCATCCCACTCTTGTTTAACCTCTTCACTATTTACGTACATTGTACTCATTTCTACAGCATTTACTTGCTTAGACGATAAGCTTAATAAAAACAAAAGCGCACAACAGATAGTCAAAATTCTTTCCTTTTTCATGTTTCTCCTCCTTGTAACGTATTTACACTATATATAATACTATTTTACGTTATGCTTTGCAATATATTTATAGAGTATAATTATTTAAACACATTAATCATGGGAGGTAAGAATATGGATGTACTAGCGAGAATAAGATTTTTTATGGATAAAAATAATTGGAGTGAATATAAATTATCAAAAATTTCTGGTATCCCACAAAGTACTATTAATTCTATGTTTAAATGTCATAACAACCCTTCTCTATATACATTAGAAATTTTATGTAGGGCTTTCCATATTTCTCTTTCTGATTTTTTTCAAGAAGTTGATAATCAAAATCTTTTCGATAATCTTGAATGTAAGGAAGTCTTAGAAAGGTGGGAACTACTATCTGCAAACCAAAAGAATATCATATTACAGACTATGAACGCCTTTATTGAAACAAAACACGAAAAGCCCGACAAATAAAATATAAACACACAAAAAAGAGTTGGCTAAAACCGACTCTTTTCATTATATTAGTATCTACATATTCTTTGAACTAGCAATCAAATAATGTCTAGCATTAGCTGAAGTGACTTGTCTTGCACGTTGTAATAAACATTCTTTTTTTAATTCTTTACAATTAACAAGTTCTAATAATTGTAATGCTAATTGATATTCTTGATTATCCATGCATTTCTTAATCTTCTCTATCAGTTTTGTTTCTCCAATCAATGCAAGTAATGTCTCATTGTATTGTCTATCACTCACTGGTAATAAGTATGATGCATTTCCATCAAACCAACCAACATATCCACAATAAATACTTTTTACTGACCATTCTACTGTTCCATAGAACTCTCCTAAATAGTCTTTCTCTTTAAATCTTTGAGGTAATTGAACTGCTTCTACTGTTTCACTCATTGACATACCTTTATTCATACAATCTAATGTTTCAAATAAAACATATTCAATCGCATCTTTAAATGTTCCTACTTGATCTAAAATCAATTCTTTACCTATTAATGCTTGAGTATGGCCTGGTAATAAAGCAACTGCATCATATGATAAAATTTCATTTAACGCATCTATCCATGTAGCAACATCACGATATTGAGTTCCTCTAATTGCATAGAGATTAGGCCAACAACCATAATAATTATCTCCAGTACAAATTACTTTATCATCAGGTAAATATACAAATATTTGATCATCAGTTTCACCCATTGCACTGACAAGTTTTAAATGAATACCATCAATAACACGATCAACTTCTTTTTGATGATAGATTGTAGTTGATAATAAGAAATCATAGTTTCCTTTACCTACTTCTTTTCCTTCTCTTATACCAATACCTTGATTGATTGCTTCTTCATCACTTAATCCATATCCATGTTGATAAATTCCTCTTTGATTTAATACATCATTAAGTTTATCATAATATTTTAAAATTGTTTTTTGAGGTGAAAAAGCTATAACTTCTTCTACCGTATCCTTAAAAGCTCCTGCACCACCACGATGATCTGGATGTCCATGTGTATAAATAATTGTTTTCACAGGTTTATCAGTTAACTTCAGTAACTCTTTCTTTACATCTTCAGCATATCCAGGACTATCCAGAGAATCAATAAGTATAATAGATGTCTCCCCAATGATTGCTGTTAAATTACTATGTCCATATCCTAAGAAATGATAGATATAATCATTTACTTTTGTGATTGTCTTTTTATAACTTCTTTCATGAAATTCTTTTAACTTCTCTTCTTGTAACATTTTTTTCGCTTCCTTTCTTTCTATTATTATACCAATATAAATCAAAATATAAAGAAGGCACTTTTTTGTTAGAAACAGAATAAAATACATCTTGTACTCATTTTATATAAATCATATAATAAAAATATATTATAAATTGGAGGTATAAAAATGATTAAGAAAGAAAACTTGCCGGAATGTCCTGTAGCTACAACTGTACAACTTGTTGGAAGTAAGTGGAAGTTACTTATTTTAAGAGATTTATTATCTGGAACAAAGCGTTATAACGATTTAAGAAGGTCTTTACCTGATATATCTCAAAAGGTTTTAACTTCTACTTTAAAATCAATGGTTGAAGATGGTATTGTTGTGAGAACCGCTTATCCAGAAGTTCCACCTAGAGTAGAATATAGTCTAAGTGAATTAGGTGAATCAATGCGTCCCATGATTTCTGTTATGGAACAATGGGGAACTCAATATAAGAAGACTATTTAGCTTAATTCACAACCTATTGTTATGCTTGAAGAATTCTTTTTAATACCTCTTTATCTATATGATCACTAAGCCTATTTTGTTATTTATAACAGCTAGCTAGATGTTCACCAATGAATATTATGTTTAAAATATTATAAAAAGAGTTACTCTTCTATAGTAACTCCCATAACACAAACAACTTAAAACAAAAAAGCCTCGAATTAATCGCAATGTCAGCAACTTAAGACATTGATATTACCATGTAAAAATAAAGAGAAGATACTCTGATATGATTATCAGTTTTC
>JAVWHX010000100.1:0-4559 GCA_036639875.1 Coprobacillus sp. | reverse complement strand
AAGGTTTGTCACAAGAAGCATTGGCAGAAAGATTAAATGTTTCTAGACAGGCAGTCAGTAAGTGGGAAACAGGTGAAGGATATCCAGAAATGGATAAGATTATTTTATTAAGTGATATGTTTGAGGTTTCATTAGATTATCTTATTAAGGATACTGGACAGACTACAGAACAAAAGAACAATGATCAAGGTTACTTTATGAATAGTCAAAAGATAAAAGATTATTTAGATTTTAAAGTGAAGTTTGGGTTTCGTATTGGGATATCTGTTGTAATGTTTATATTAAGTGTTCTTTTCCCAGTTTGGGCTTCAGATACACAATATGAAAACTATGGTATATTTGGAATGTTATGTATTGTTGCGATTGGGGTAGGCATTATTATTATGACTGGAATGTCTTCTGAAAGACATGAGGAATTGGAGTCAAAGAATATTAATATGAGTTTTAATGACTTACAAAATTTACAAGAAGAATACAATCATTTTAAATCACAATTTGGGATGGCCATTGCAGTCGGTGTTGGGTTAATTATCCTTGCTGTAGCAGGTGTTGTTTTAATTGGTGAAGGACCTCTTGAAGATAAATTAGGACCAACATTACTTTTTGTTTGTGTTGCATTTTCAGTGTTTATCTTTATTACAATGGGAGTCAAAGATTCAGCATATAAATTCTTAGTTCAAAATAAGAAATATATGGCTGAAAAGAGGGCTGAAGAAAATAGTTTGTTTTCATTAACAATGCCTTTAGCTGCAATGGCATATTTGGTGCTTGGATTTACAACAGGTTATTGGCATCCAGGATGGATTATTTTCCCAGTCGTTGCGATTGTAACATCCGCGATTGAGGCATTAAGAGGTAAGGGTTGTAAAGGATATGAAGAATAGTAAAGTGATTTGTATTATGATAGGAGCAATTATTTATTTGACTGTTTCTTTAGTTGATAGATTTATAGTAAGAATTGATAATATTATATATCTACCAATTGTTATACTTGCAATATTATTTATGTTAATAGGAATTATAAGGAAAGGACAAGATTAATCTTGTCCTTGTTGTTTTAATAGGGTATCTAATTCAGGATTTTCTTTTCTTAGAATAACTGGTCTTCCTGCTTTGTTTAAGAAACATAATGTTGTCTCTCCAGTAGCTACAATGTCATCAGTAGACATGTTTATCATTGTATAAGCAAGAGTTAACCTTGTTCCTTTATATTCTTTTATGTTTATATTAATTTGTACAACATCATTAAATGTTGTACTTTTCTTATAATCACAATGAACAGATATAATAGGCGATATAATTCCTTCAGCTTCAATACGATCATATCCAAAACCAATTTGTTCTAAATAATCAATACGAGCTTCTTCCATCCAACGAATATAATTAGAATGATGTGTAATTTTCATTTGATCAGTTTCATAATAATGAACTTTATGTATATAGGGTTTCATATAAGACCTCTTTTCTTTGAAAGTATCCTATCATAACTTTTAGGATTGCACAAGTTTTGAAAAAATTGTCTTAAAAAAAAGAAAAATGGTTATTTTTTTTTGTATATAGAAGTAGGAGGGTTAATATGGAACAACAAATGATTCATAATAGTTTTATTTATCGAAGGATTTCTCAATATTCTCATGATGCTTTTTTTCATTATTTAATGATTCGTAATGATGAAATCAGATTGTTATTTTGTCAGCATCTATTGCCAGACAAAACTCTTGTATCAACAACTGTTTATCATGGAGAAAGATATCCTAGTTACTTAAAAAACAAGAAGTTTATACTTGATATTTTAGCGAAAGATGATCAGGGCAATATTTATAATATTGAAATGCAAAAACGAGGCATTCATAAATCTGACATAATTAGATTTCAATGTTATGGTGCAAGAATTCTTGCCGAAACGCCAAAAAAAGGAAGTGTTGGATACGATAAGTTAGAAGATGTATATCAATTAATTATTAATGCAGGTTCAAATATTGAAGGTATGGAATTTTATGAAGAATGTTATGTAATGACAGGAGAGAAATATAAACGAACTCTACCCTATGCTAAACTTTATTCAACATATATTCAACTTCAATATATTAATGAAAGAGTTGATGAAGTAGGTGGAATTAAAAATTTGGATACTTTTGATCAAATTATGTATTTATTTGCAAAGGGAGAATTAAATGGTATAATAGAGCCAGATAACTTAGTGAAAGAGGTGATTAATATGCATGAAAGTTTTTTGTGTTCAGATGAAGCCTTTTTTGCATATAATGCTGAAAGGGAAGAGTTACTTATAGAAAGTTATATTCATGAATCTTGGAGTGGTGGGATTGAAGAAGGGGAAAAACAAGGGAGAGAAGCAGGTGAAATATGTGGAATGAGAAAAATGCTGCAACAGCTTGTATTGAAAAAATATCATGTGGATAAAAATGAGTGGATAAATGAATGTGATATTCAACAACTTAATAAAGCCATTGATTTCATTGTTTGTGATTTAGAGTATGAGAAATTTAAAGAAAAAGTTTTAAAAGGTTGATTATCAACCTTTTTATGTAAACTTTTTTGTGATAAAATATGGCGAATGGGATATCCTACTATAAGGAGGGCTTTATGGATAAAAAATGGGATTTAAGTCAATTATACAATTCGTTTGATAAACACTTTGAAGATGATGTGCAAAGTATTCAAAATATACTAGAAGATATGAAGAAATATCCAACATATCCTATTGAAGAAAAATATCTAGAAGAATATCTTTACCAAGAAAATGATTTAGGTGATTTGGTTGAAAAGGTTTATTCATTTATTAATCTTACAATGAATGGAGATACTTCAAATCAACTTGCAATTAAATATAATTCAATGTTAGAGAATTTACTTGCTTCTTTTGCTGATATGGCTTCAAGAATTGAAAAATGGATAGGCCAATTTGAAATTGATAAATGTCAAAATGCATATATTCAAAAACATGCCTTTATATTAAAAGAAATGCAAGCTCACAATCAATATCTATTAGATGAACAAAGTGAATCAGTATTAGCAAATATGAAAGCAACGGGTTCTTCATCATGGTTAACATATAAAGATCAACTTATTTCATCTTTAAAAGTGAGTATAGATAATCAAGAATATCCATTAACTGAAGTTTTAAATATGGCTTATTCTAAAGATAAAGAAATAAGAAAGAAAGCCTATGAAAGTGAATTAAAGTCATATAAACAAGTTGAGTTAGGTGTTTGTAGTGCATTAAATGCAATTAAGGGTGAGTCTATTACTATTGCAAATATAAGAGGTTATGATTCTGTTTTACAAAGAACTCTTATAGATTCTAGAATGAGTCAAAAAACATTAGATGTCTTGCTTTTAACAATTGAAAAATCTTTACCAATGTTTGAAAAGTATTACCAAACAAAAGCAAAAGCATTAGGTTATAAAAATGGTTTACCATGGTATGATCTTTATGCTCCAATAGTAGATGTACAAAGTCATTATAATTATGAAGAAGGTTGTCAGTTTGTTGTTGAACAATTTACAAAGTTTTCAAAAGAATTAGGAGACTATGCAAATATGGCTATTTCTCAAAATTGGATTGATGTTTATCCTAGAGATGGAAAAGTAGGAGGAGCATTTTGTTCAAATCTACATTGTCTAAAACAAAGTCGTTTTCTATTAAACTATGGTGATGATTTTAGTGATACGATTACTTTAGCACATGAACTTGGACATGGCTATCATGGACATTGTTTGAATGATCAAACAGCGCTTAATTCTTCTTACCCAATGCCAATTGCTGAAACAGCTTCAACATTCTGTGAAACTATAGTTAAAAAATCTGCTCTTCAAGATGCTGCTTATCAACAGAAAATCATGATATTAGATAATGAATTATCTGATTGTGCACAAGTTATTGTAGATATTTATTCTCGTTTTCTATTTGAGAATAGTTTTATTGAAAAAAGGAAAGAAGGTCCATTGAGTATTGAAGAAACAAAAGAATTAATGTTGAATGCTCAAAAGAAAGCTTATGGTAAAGGATTGGATCATAATAATCTTCATCCTTATATGTGGACATGGAAACCACATTATTATGAGTCTGATTATGCATTTTATAATTTTCCATATGCTTTTGGATTATTATTGGCTAAAGGATTATATGGAATGTATAAGAAAGAAGGAGAAACTTTTGTAAATACTTATCAAAAATTTCTTTCTTTAACTGGTCAAATGGATTTACTAGATGCTGCTAAAACCGTTGGGATTGATTTAGAAGATGAAACTTTTTGGCAAAAGTCTTTAGATATGATTGAAGAGGACTTAAAAGAATTTTATATATTATTAGATAAACTTTCTTAATCTCTATTAATAAAAGCACTATAAAATAGTTTTGTACAATTCTTTTAGAGTTTTGTATAAAACTATTTTTTTAGTTAAAAAGGATAATACTTATTTCTTTGCTATATTATCTATGGTTGAAATGTCCTTCTTTAAAGGAATTGTAGCTAAGAGATTCTATAGAATTGTCAAATTAAACATCGAGATAAGATTTTGTAATTATCAATAATGAG
>JAVWHX010000099.1:0-4559 GCA_036639875.1 Coprobacillus sp. | reverse complement strand
AATTATCAAGATCAGTGATAGATAAAGGCATTTCAATGTTTGTAAAAACAAATTGAATATGTCTTTACAAAGGAGTCCTTAGAATATTAAAAGGTATTAAGTAGATAATTTTGTAGGAAATAAATCTGTAGATGATAGCATTTGTAAGTTTTTTATTTATATGTATTGACAATTCATATAAATAGTTTTAAACTATTAGTAAGTTAAACTAACTAATAGAGGTGAAGATATGGATAAAGGATCTCCAGGAGCATTAAAAGCATTTAATCAAAAAGAGATATGTCGTTGTATATTAGAGAATGGCTCTATGACAAGAGCACAATTAGCTAAAGAATTATCTTTAAGCAAGCCAACAACATCATTAAATGTTCAAGGATTATTAGATCAACGCATATTAAGTGAAACAACTCAAGCTGTTTCAACTGTAGGAAAAAAAGGCACTCTTCTTGATTTTAATATTCATTATTATTTTATATTAATCATTGATACAACTTCTTTATCTTTACAAAACAAAATTATACTTCATGTTTGTAATCTTAAACAAGAGACTATCTTAGAAGAAACAATCATTATGGATAAAGAATATTCAACCATTTCACAAAAAGAGATATTTGAAATCTATAATCAAAAAGTTAATAAATGGATTCATAACTTTAAACACCCTACTGGTAAAATATGTCATGTTGTTCTTTCATTACCTGGTGCCTATGATATTGAAATCAATGATAATAATTATTTTAATAATCAAGGATTAACTTGTAGTATTAGCAACGATATTAATCTTGCATTACTTGGAGAAAAAATCATTCAAGAGGATTCACAAAGAAATATTGCTTATTTAAGAATCAATCAAGGCTTAGGTGCTGCTTTTAGTATTCATGATCAAATCTATACCGGAAAAGATTTCTCTGCTGGAGAAATTGGTTATTATGAGATACTAGTGAAAAATGGTGATCAGTTAGAAAGTATACCATTAAAGGATTTAATAAGTATTCATTCTATATTAAAAGAGAAAGAAGATTTTGGTTATATTTTTGATAAGAATTTACATGCATTTGATGATTTATTATTGGGCATTAAACAGAATCATCCATGGTGTATTCAAAGAGTATCACTTATATACTCTTACTTAGAGAATCTTGTTATGAATTTAGTTGTGACTTTAGATTTAGATGAAATTATTATAGCTGGTGCTATTTTAAAAATCATTCCTGATCTAATTGTTCAACTGCAAAATAAAATCAAGACTTACCCTTTGTCAACAACAACGATTAAAGCAGCAAGTCATCAACCTACAACAAATATTGGTGGTTATTATCTTGCAATGCAAGCTATATTGGATCATATCTTATGATCCTTTCTTAAAACTATATTAGTTAGGAAAACTTACAATAAAGGAGAAAATATGAAAAAGTTTAATATTACGAATCAAGGGACTGTTCTTTATGGAATGATAAAAGGACAAATGAATTCAAAACATATTTTTATAACACTTCATGGTGGACCAGGAGGGAATATGAAAGATATGGCAGATGTGAGTATTTGTAAGTCATTAGAGAAAGATCATATATGTGTTTATTTTGATCAACGTGGTTGTGGTGAAAGTGTATACGATTTAAAGCAAGGCTTAACCCCTTCGCTATTAATTGAAGATGTGAAAGCAGTTATTGAATATATCAAGCTACATTACTCTCAATGTTATATTCATTTACTTGGTTTTTCTTTTGGTGGCTATTTAGGCTTTTTAACACTTCATAGTTACCCAGATATTGTTCAAGATTATATTGTTTGTAATCCTGCTATTACATTTTCTCGCGATGAAGCTTTAGCCATGTTTGATCGTGTACAAGGTGGCTATGACAAGAGATTCCCACAACTTTCTAAGACTCAAGAAGAACCAGAAATTGTTATGAAATCACAAGTATTTACAGACTTTGTGTTTTCTAACAATAATACTGCTAACTCTTTACGTTATATGCACGCTATGAGTGCTTGGTTTTTTAAAATTGATTTCACAGATATTTTAAAAGACATCAAGATATCAACACTTATATTCCAAGGAAAAAAAGATAAAATTTGTCATCAGGAAAATTTACAAAAAGCTTTATTGTATATTAACAATAACTTTATTCAATATCATCCATTAGATGCTTGCAGTCATGATATAGATGAAATTAACGGAGAAATCATTACAAATCATATTCACAAATTTATACAAGGAGGAATTTTATAATGTTAATTTATGTTTGTTGTGCTGGAGGTATAACTTCAAGTTTATTTGCATCTAAGATTAAAGATGCAGCAACTCAAAACAATGTTGCTATTACTGATATTTTTACTGCTATGAAAGAACCAGAATTAGAAGAAACACATGATTTTGTTTTAGCCTATGGACCGATTGAATTATTTAGCCACAATCGTGCTAATAACTTTATCAAAGAGATTGATATTATATTAATCTGTCCTCAAGTTCGTTATTTAGAAGAGAATACAAAAAAAGCAGTATTTCGTTATAATCCTGACTGTTATATCTCATCTCTTGATATAAAATTGTTTGGAACAATGGATGGTGCTAAAGTCTTTGAAAACTTATTAACAATCATTGATTCAATTAAAAAGAGCTGATCATTAAATATCAGTTCTTTTTACATACACACTTACACTTCCACCATTAACTTTAAAACATCCATATCCGTCTTTATCAATAGTTATCTCTTCTAATACATTTTTTAATCTATCTACAAAAACAGTATTTGCATATTCTTTTCCCATAAACATTCTCTTTTGACCACCAACACTATCACTCAATAAACATGCAAGCCCATCTAAATGATTACCTTGTCTTGTCCAACCAATAATACTAGAATCATCAAGATAATCAATTTGTTCACCTAAAGCATGATACTTTCTTAAATATAACATCTCATCAAGCATATCCTTTTTACTTTCAATTTGATGATGTTTGATTCCATAATAATCACCATAGAACACACATGGATAACCATCTTTTCTAAGCATAATAAGAGCATAAGCCAACGGTTTAAACCAATCATCTATCCATGATTGTAATCCTTGTGAAGGTTGAGTATCATGATTATCAACAAATGTCACAGCATGTCCACTATCAGCTTGAACTAATGTTCCATCAAATATCTTAGACATATCATACTGACCATTACTATGACAAGCATCATAAAAATGATAATGTAAAGGCACATCAAACAAAGAAACTTCATAATCAACTTCTTTTAAATAGTGAAGCAGTTTTTGAACATCTCCATGCCAATACTCACCAACTGTAAATAATTCCTTTCGATAACTCTCACGTAGTTTCCTAATCCAATCTCTATAAAAACTTGCTTCAATATGTTTAACAGCATCTAATCTAAAACCATCTAAATGCGTCATATTCATATACCAAAGACCCCATTTATCCATTTCTTCTAACACTTTATCATTTTTAAAATCAATATCCGCACCCATCAAATAATCAAAGTTCCCATTCTCACTATCAACTTCACTATTCCATTGTTTACTTTCAAATAAATATTTAGCATTTCTTCTTGTTTTTATATCATAATCAATCCCATTAAAACAACTCCAATCCCAAGTGAAATCACTATACTTCTTATGTCTATTTGGAAAATTATAAACAGTAGCTACCTCAATCGTTTCCTCACCACTTATAATTTCATTTGTATTATCATTATTAACTTCAAAAGCTTTCACTTCTTCATTCTCATCAGCACCCATCTTATGATTCAAAACAATATCACCATACACTTGAATACCATATGATTTTAATGTCTTAATCGCATCTAAATATTCATCTTTTGTTCCATATTTAGTACGAACAGTTCCCTTTTGATCAAATTCTCCTAAATCATAGACATCATAAACTCCATAACCTACATCATGAATACCTCCAATCCCTTTAAAAGCTGGTGGCATCCAAATCGCAGTTATTCCCTTATCTTTAAGCATCTTTGCATTGTTTTTAAGAATGAGCCATAAATGAGGATCATTATCTACAAACCATTCAAAGTATTGCATCATTACACCATTTTCCATTTACAATCCTCCTCGTATAATAATATTTGTAAGGATATAAGGCGTCCTTACACGCTTATATAGATATTGGATTTTCCTAAGTGTATAATATAGTTACTAGCAACTATATTATTGGGAATATTCTAATTCTCCTTGAAGTTTATCTTCCTGAAAAGTCTGCTTCCCAGCTGATGAATTTCTTTTCTAACACGGATGCTGTTTGTCTCCATTTTAATACGTAGCCTTGTTTATCTTGGAGTCTATTCTTATGCGAGGTTGCTTATGTCATCAGTATTGGGAAAATCTAATAATCTATTTTCTAGTTCTATCTTACTTGAAAGGTGGTGATTTCTATGAATACATTATTTGTTGGTATTGATGTATCAACCAAACACAATCAAGCTTGTGCTATGAACTTTAATCAGTTGACTTATTTCAATAAATCTTTTGCTAATAATCCTGATGGATCTCTATTACTTTTTGATAATGTTGTTCAACTCCTTCAAGAT
>JAVWHX010000098.1:0-4654 GCA_036639875.1 Coprobacillus sp. | reverse complement strand
TCAATTTCAACCAAATCAGTTATATTCTTTCTTAACAATGAACGTGCTATTCTTTCACCCATTTCTTTTTCTGGACGAACAACACGATCAGCACCAATTTTTTCAAGTACAGCTTTAAAACGTTTGTTTTTAGCTTTCGCAATAATATAAGGAACACCAATTTCCTTTAAGTTTAAACATCCTAGCAAACTTTCTTCTAAATGATTCCCAATCGCAACAATTCCAACATCGAATTCAGAGATTCCTAAATCTCTTAAAAATTGTTGATCAGTAATATCACCCACAACTGCTTTTGTCGCAAACTCAGAAACTCTAAGTACACATTCTTCGTCTTTATCAATTGCTAAAACTTCACAATCAAATTGAGATAATGTTTTAACAATTGTCGAACCAAATACACCTAAACCTAATACTACATATTGTTTTTCTTTCATTATTTTAACCAATGAGAACTTCCCCGTGTGGATAGATAATTCCCTTTCCTTTACTTTGATTATATTTTTTTGCAAATACTAATAACATTGTCATTGGACCAATACGTCCGATATACATCAATGCCATAATCACAATCTTTCCAATTACACTTAAATATGGTGTCACACTTGCAGATAAGCCTACTGTACCAAAGGCTGAGAATATTTCAAACACCAAATCAATAAACGAACTTTTTTCACTAACGCTCAATATAAACAAACCTAGCATACTTAAAAAGAAACTAATAATCGCAATTGATAATGCTCTTTTTACAAGATTATCAGACATTCCACGTTTAAAGACATCAACCTTTTCTGTTCCTTTAACAAGAGAAATAATATAAAGAACAACGATTGCAAAAGTAACAGTTTTAATCCCTCCTGCTGTTCCAGCAGGCGAACCACCAATAAACATAAATACTGACATAAGCAACTTTGTAGATTCATGTAATGAAGCAATATCTACAGATGCAAATCCAGCTGTTCTTAAGGTTGTTGATTGGAAGAAACTAATAATCCATTGTTGCCAAGTAGGTAAGTTACCGATTGTCGCAGGATTATTCATTTCTAATAAATAGATTGCTACTGTTCCACCTACCAACAATAATGTTGTCACAACCAGAACAATTTTTGTATGCACAGCTAAATCACCAAAAAATTTATGGAATGTAAACTTGTTGTGTTTCTTACGATAATTAAAGATCACTTCTTTTATATCAACCCAAACAATAAATCCTAGACCACCACAAATAATTAATCCAGAAATCGTAAAGTTAACAATAATATTACTTTGATATGAAATTAAAGACGTTGCTCCTAAAATATCGAATCCAGCATTACAGAATGCTGAAATAGAATGCCAAACCCCATAATAAATTCCTTTTAATAATCCAAATTCAGGAACAAACACCATTGATAAGAAGATTGCTCCTAATAATTCAAAAAAGATTGTATACTTAATAACATGCTTAATAAATCTTCCAATATCTTTTAATGAATTTTGATTTAATGCTTCTTGCATAACAATTTTATTTGTAAATGAAAGACGCTTTTTAAAGACTACAAAGACAAGATTTAATAATGTTAAAAAACCAAGTCCCCCGATTTGTATTAAAGCCAAAATAACAAGATGTCCAAATGTTGTATACTGTTCTGACACAACCACTGGAACCAGTCCTGTAACACATGTTGCCGAAGTTGCAATAAAGAGATGATTAATATAATCAGTTACTCCATTATTGGCAATTGGTAATGATAATAATAATGAACCTATAAAAATAACCATGAAGAAACTAAATGCAATTCTTCTTACGGGTGAAAAACTACGTTTCTTTTTACCATGATGAATATCAATAGCTTCCATTTTGTTCCTCCCTCAAAATCATTTCTGCACACAAGATTCCATCAACTGCTGCAGACATAATACCGCCAGCATAACCAGCGCCTTCCCCAATTGGATAAATATCTTTGATATTTGTTTCAAAATGAGAATTTCTCACAATTCTAACCGGAGCACTACTTCGTGCTTCAACCCCAGTGATTATTGTATCATCATCAATAAAACCAGGCATTCTTTGATTCATTAATTGTAAACCTTCATGTAATGATTGATTTATAAATTTAGGAAATAAATCATTAAGATTTGCAAACTTAAAATCTGGGCTATATGATGGTATTATACTCTTTATTTCAAGAGTTTCAACATTATTTAAATAATCTGAAACAAGTTGAACAGGAGCACAATAATTTTCTCCACCAAGTATAAATGCTTTTTTCTCTAATTCTCTTTGAAATTCAATTCCTGCAAGTGGATGATCACTATTGAAATCACTTGTATTGATATTCACTAGGACAGCACTATTTGCATTTTTTCCATCTCTTGCATAAAAACTCATACCATTAACACATAGCGTATTTTCTTCATGCATTGAAGGAACAACATAACCACCTGGACACATACAAAAAGTGTAGACACCTCTTTTATCAGAAGTCGTTACAGCAAGTTTATATGAAGATGCTTTAAGATGAGGTGAACCAGCAAATGATTTATATTGAATTTGATCCATTTTTGCTTGTGATTGTTCTATTCTCACTCCAACTGCAAAAGCCTTTTGTTCTAATGACAATCCTTTTTTATATAATAATTCGTATGTATCTCTTGCACTGTGTCCAATCGCTAAGACAAGTGCATCAGTTTCTATTGTTTGCATCTTTCCTTGATGTAAAATATGAACTTTCTTATATGTTTGACAATCTTCAAAATCAACAAACTGTGTATCAAACATAAAACAAACGCCATGAGCTTCCATTTCTTTTCTCATATCAACAATCACTTTTCTTAAATAATCAGTTCCAATATGAGCTTTAGACATATAGAGAATATCTTGAGGTGCTCCATGTTTAACAAATGTCTCTAAAACATATTGTAAACGTTCGTTTTTAATCCCTGTTGTCAGTTTACCATCTGAAAAAGTTCCTGCTCCACCTTCTCCAAAAGCAATATTACTTTGAGAATTTAAAATCCCTTTTTCCATTAATTGATCTACATCTTTAATTCTTTTTTCAATTGGTTGCCCTCGTTCAATAACCGTCACTTGTTGTCCAACTTTAGAAAGAACATAAGCACAAAACAACCCTGCTGGTCCACTTCCAACAACTGTTACCCTTTTATCATTTTTAGGATAATAATGGTATTGATATGGTTCAACTTTTTTTAATTCAGGATGACGTAATAAAAAATCGTCTTCATTTTCTATTTCAAAATCGAAACTACAAATAAAATGAATATGATTTCTTCTCGCATCAACTGATTGTTTTATAAGTTTAATACTCTTTAATTGTTTTTCTCTCACATTCAAGACTTGAGAAAGAATCTTCTTTTGGTATTGATCTTTTCCCAAAGGGATCTTGACATTATGAATTCTTATCATTTAATTTCCTCTCAATCGCATTTGCAACGTGTTCTGCACTCGAAAACGCAAAATGTAAATTATAACCGCCACACATTCCTACTACATTCAAAATCTCCCCAATAGCATATATATTTTGATATGCTTTTATCTGCAAATCACTATCAACTTCTTTTAAAGATAATCCACCCTTCATAACTTGAGCATTTTCATAAGATTGAAGTCCAATAATCTTTAAACGAAAATCTTTTAAAAGTGAAGTGATTTCATCTGATTTCTTATAATGAAATGTTTCAAAATACGATGATATTTTACTATTTAATAAGCCATCGTAAAAATGATTATAGCCCTTATTCATACGAAGTTCAATATAATCTTTTAAATTATCAGTATCTTGATCATCAAAGAAATCAATTGCTAATTCATATTTATGATTTTCTTTATAAAATGAAGATAATTGCATCACAGCAATTCCACTTACACCATAGTCAGTAAACAACAATTCACCCTTTTCTTGATGAATATGAATATCATTTTCATATAAGGTAAAAGTTCCTTTTACTCTTACTCCCTTTAACTGTTTTAAAGCTGGTTGAGTTCTCATTTGCACCAATGAAGGTAATGATGGACAAACTTTTAATCCCATATCTTTCAATATTTGATATCGTGAAGGTTGAGTGCCTGATAACTTTCCAGCTTCACTTCCCATCGCAAAAATAATATAATCAGCATTATAATTTTGTTTCTGAGTTTTTAAAAGATAACTTCTTTTATATTCAAGATATTGAACTTCTTCTTCATAAAAAAAAGTAACCCCTAGTTGTTTTGCTTGATCCATTAATATATTTTTAACTGATAAAGCTTGCTCACTCTTTGGATAAAGAAGATTTCCTTGATATATACAATATAAACCTAATTCACTTAATTTCTCTTTCATATCAAAATGACTAATTATAGTTTCTACTATTTGATTATTATCACTTTGATAATAATCAATAGACATATCTTTATTTGATAGATTACATCTTCCATTACCAGTTGCTAAAACTTTCTTTAAAGAAGTAGCATTTTGTTCAAGAACAATAACATCTACCAAATGATTTAACTTTTGTTTTAATAATATAGATAAATAAACACCAGAAGCCCCTGCTCCTACAATCACTATTTTCTTCATATCTATCACTCCTAATCCCTATTTTATACGAAATCATAAGAATATGCTATTTTTTATTGAAAAATAGTGAAAAAATGGATATAATACAAAGGTAATTT
>JAVWHX010000097.1:0-4791 GCA_036639875.1 Coprobacillus sp. | reverse complement strand
AATGTACAAAGTCAAAAACAGGAAGAACGATTAACTATTGTGAAGAACTCGATAAATTTCATGAAGAAGTGAAAAAGAATGTTCAAAGTGAAGAAGGAATTCAATTGATGTTTCAAAGAAGTAATGAAACAGAAGGAACATTTGGAGATTTAAAAGCGAATCAAAAATATGATAGATTACATCGAAGAGGAGAAACTGGTGTTCGATTAGAGATATATCTTGTCTGTATAGGACATAATCTCAGAAAATATCATAGATTAAAGATAAAAGCAGAGAAGCAGATTAAAGAGATGCTTAACTTGTTTAACTAGAAATTTCTATTTTTTTCAAGGAAAACGAATACATTTTTTTAAGTACGTCAAAAAACACAAAAAGTTATTCACAATCAAAAGTAACTCAATGTGTTTTTTAAATACTGAAGAAAAAAAGGACTGAACGTCCTAAATAGTCAAAAAACTACTTAGTCGTTACAGCCCCTTTATAACATATTTTCAAATGTTTGTGGTGTAGAAGCTTTTGTTGTTTGTAGTTCTTCAGCATTTTCTACAGGTTGAACATTTTGTTCAATATCTTGATCTATATCATCAAAATCAAATTGTTTAACTGCTTTAACAACTCTAAATGCAGTAGTAGCGTTGTGTAATACAGGTCTTAACTGATTGACAATAGGGATAATTTGATTTGCTGTATAAAGAGTTTTTTGAACTGTACGAATAGTAGATGACATATTCATTTGGCCTAAAGACAGTTTCATTGATTGAAGTAATGATGGTTTCATATAAGGCATAAATGGCATCTGTTGTGGAAAGTTAGGATATGGATAGTTAGGAATATTGGGATAATTTGGATACATGATAACACCTCCTATTGATAGTATATGCTTATCTTTAAAAAGTGTTAGACCCATTATCATCAAAGAGAATATGATTCGCTTTATCAATTACCTCTTGATACATATTGAGATATTCTTCTAAATTATGTGTTCCTAATTCAGTAATTGTATAATATTTACGCATTGGTCCAAGTGGTGATTTGGCTTTACGACATTTGATATATTTCTTTTTTTCTAATCGTGAGAGAATTGGATATAATGTTCCTTCAATCACATTATGAAACCCAGCATCTCCAAGTTTAACAATAATATCATACCCATAAGTTTCTTCTAAACTAATAATCTTAAGAATGCAACTTTCAAGTATCCCTTTAAGTAATTGACTTTCATCCATGGTTATAACCTCTATATTTCTATATCTTCAATGAATAAACTATCATCATAAATATCTGTTTGTTTTTCATGAATCATTTCGTGTACTTTTATTCTTGCAATTGTTCCTTTATTCATAAACCTATATATAGGGATTTCAACACACAAGAGAATGATTGCAAAGATAATACCATCAACGATATCGCTTGTTATGATTGTTCCAACAATAGCAATAATCATCATTGCAAAAAATCCAATTTTACCAAGTGTTTCACCTTGCATATCCTTTTTATGTCGTTCTTCATACCACACACTTATATCCTGAGGTTGAATATTTTTCTTTTGACATTTCTTTAAATATTTATCATGTCTTTTTCTTAATGTCTCAATATTTGAATTAATTGCAAGATCATCAAAAGAATAATAATTCCCTTCTTCTATATCTGTTTGTTTTTCTTTTTTCTTGCGAATTGTACAAACAATAAAGATTAATAACATAGAAGGTAAGAATAACCATCTAGGAATAGGAACAAACTGATTCACTTGTTCTGGTAAAAAGATAATTCCTATAAATAATCCTATAGTCATAATACCTAAAAGAATAGAATCTAATTTCTTTGTATACCATTTGTATTTAAAAACAATTCTTTTTGTAATCATTTTAAATCCAGAAATAATCACAAGTGATAAAAGGATTGCAAATACAAATCCACCCATATGCACTTGAGTATTCCAAGGATTAACAATACCATCTTGATAATCCACAATCAACACAAAACATTCTAATAAAAAAGCAATTAAAGAAAGAATACGATAGAAACTTAAAAAGTTAAAAATTCTGTCTGTGATATTATGAGAATGACTTTCAATAATTTGATCACAAAAATACTTCGTATCATTACCTATAATACTTTCAATTGTTCGTTGGTCTTGTTGCGCTGATAATAATAAGTCAACAACTTCATTGAGCATAATACTGATATCATCGCCAGTCAGACATGCTGCTTCTATATAAATTGACATTTGATCATAAGCCTCTTTATACTCATTAGTTAGTTTTTTTGCATAATCATCATATAAAATATCTTTTTTCATTTGTTTACCCTCCACTACTTGTTATAACATAGTACCTGTCTATATAATACCACACTACTATGCAATGTCAAGTAGTAAAAATAATCTTATATGCAAAGTTTTTTGATTTTTGTCAATAATTATAGTATAATCATAAGGCTTAGGAAGGAGGCGTTATTATGAAATTATATGAACAATATCAATTCAATCCATTTGTTAAAGAAACAATTCAAGAAATGAATTTTCAATCGCCTACAAAAATACAAAAATCTATTATCCCGCTTGTTTACAAGCATTTAGATATTATTGGAATATCACAGACTGGAACTGGAAAAACACATGCTTTTTTAATACCTATTATTGATATGATAGATGTTGAGGCAGAACATGTACAAGCTGTTATTACTGCACCAACAAGAGAACTTGCAACACAAATTTTTGAACATGCAAAAATGTTTATGAAACATAATAAGGATTTAAGAATATCTTTATTGATTGGTGGTAGTGATAAACAAAAAGCTATTGGTAAATTATCTGTTCAACCTCATATAGTTATAGGTACACCAGGAAGAATTAAAGATTTATCTTTAACTGAAGATGCTTTAAAGATTACAACAGCAGATATTTTTGTTGTAGATGAAGCTGATATGACATTAGAATTTGGTTATCTTGAAGATATTGATGCAGTTATCTCAAAGATGAAAGACTCTTTACAGATGATGGTTTTCTCTGCAACAATACCACAAAACTTAAGACCATTTTTAAGAAAGTATATGCAATCTCCGAAGATTGTAGAAATTGATGAAGAATTAACAACAACACGTAATATTTCTCATTATTTAGTACCTACTAAACATCGTGAACGTTATACTGTATTAAAAGAAGTTATGGGGATTATTGATCCTTATATCTGTATTATTTTCTGTAATAAGAGAACTGATGCAGCAAGTTTAACAACAAAGTTAAGAGAAGATGGTTATAAAGTTGGAGAAATACATGGAGACTTAGAACCAAGAGAAAGGCGTCAAATGATGAGACGTGTTAAGAATATGGAATATCAATATATTGTAGCAACTGATATTGCTGCAAGAGGACTTGATATTGATGGCGCAAGTCATATTATTAATATGGATTTCCCATCTGAATTAGATTTCTATATTCATCGTAGTGGACGTTGTGGACGTGGTCAATATACTGGAGAATGTTATAGTATGTATGATACAAGTAATGAAAGTATCGTTCATGCGCTTGAAAAAAAAGGAATTACTTTTGAAGTTAAGGAATTAAAAGGAAATCAATTTGCTGAATCTGTTAATAGAGAAAAACGTAAATCTAAAGAATGGAAACAAACTGATTTAGAGAAAAAGATTACTTCTATTGTTAGAAAACCAGCAAAAGTGAAACCTGGATATAAGAAAAAACGTAAGAGAGTTATTGAATCAATGGTCAAACAAGAAAAACGTTCAATTATTCAACAAGATATTAGAAAACAAAAGAAAGCCAGAGCAAAGCAAGCGCAAATAGAAAAGCGTGAAAGAGAGGCTAAGGATTAATGTTAAAGATAGGTAGTCATGTCTCTATGAGTGGAAAAGAAATGATGTTAGGTTCTGTCAAAGAAGCTTTATCATATGATGCGACAACATTTATGTTTTATACTGGAGCACCACAAAACACAGCTAGAAAAGAGATTAGTGAATTACGTATTGATGAAGCCAAAGCATTAATGAAAGAACATCATATAGATATGAATGATGTTGTTGTACATGCTCCTTATATTATCAATCTAGCAAATACAACAAAGAAAGAAACATTTGAATTAGCAGTCAGTTTCTTAGCTAAAGAAATTCAAAGATGTGAAGCTATTGGGATTACAAGACTTGTATTACATCCTGGTTCACATGTTAATGCTGGTGAAGATATAGGTTTACAACAAATTATTAAAGGCTTAAACATGGTTTTAAAAAGTGATCAAAAAGTCAAGATTGCTTTAGAAACTATGGCAGGTAAAGGTAGTGAATTAGGAAGAGATTTTGATCAGATAAAATACATCATTGATCATGTTGAACAAAACCAATTACTAGGAGTTTGTTTAGATACATGTCATTTACATGATGCAGGTTATGACTTAACAAAGTTTGATGAAATCTTAGATGAATTTGACCAAAAAGTTGGACTTGATCGTTTATTGGTTGTTCATGTGAATGATTCTAAAAATGAACGAGAAGCCCATAAAGATAGACATGAAAATATAGGATATGGATATATTGGATTTGAAACATTAAATACAATTGTTCATCATCCTAAATTAAAAGATGTTCCTAAAATATTAGAAACACCTTATATTGGAGATAAAGCTCCTTATAAAGAAGAAATCATTATGTTTAAAGATCAAACCTTTAATAATGGTTTGAAATAACTATTCAATAACATAATTAACTTTTGACAAGTGAATTCACTTGTCATTTTTTTTATATAGTTTTCAATTACAAATTGATATTGATCATGAACCAATG
>JAVWHX010000096.1:0-4823 GCA_036639875.1 Coprobacillus sp. | reverse complement strand
GGTGACATTAAGTTGGCCAAACCTTCATAAAATTGAAGTTTTCAAGAAAATGGAGGAAAAGAAAAATGAAATATGAAAAACTTTCAAAAGAGATTATTGAAGCAGTAGGGGGAAAAGATAATATTATATCTTTGGTTCACTGTGCAACACGTTTAAGATTTACTTTAAAGAATGAGGATAAGGCTAAAGATGAAGCAGCAAGTGCTATTAATGGAGTCTTATCACTTGTTAAAAAGGGTGGACAATATCAATTGGTTATTGGAAACCATGTTCATGATGTTTATTTAGATATCATGAAATTAGCAAACATAAAAGAAGACAATGAAAGTGATGGACCAAAGAAAAAAACTGGTTTCTTTAATACTATTTTTGGGGCTATTATTGGAAGTTTAGGACCTCTTATTCCTGTTTTAGTAGCAGCAGGACTTGGTAAGTGTGTTGTGATGGTATTAACTTTAACAAAAGTATTACCAACTGATTCACAAACATATGCAATGTTAAATTTAATTTTTGATACAGGATTTTCTTTCTTACCTGTATTTATAGCTTTTTCAGCTGCAAAGCAATTTAAGTGTAATCCTTATTTAGCAGCATTTTTAGGATGTATGTTACTTCATCCAAATTGGATGGCAATGGTAGCTGAAGGTAAGGCTATATCATTTGCTGGAATTCCTGTTATTGCAATGAAGTATACATCTACAATTATTCCAAGTATTGTTATTACTTGGGTGATGTCTAAAGTAGAGAAATTCTTTAATAATCATTTACATGCAATGATTAAAAACTTTATGGCTCCATTATTAACAATTTTAATTATGGCACCATTATCATTCTTGGCTTTAGCACCTGCTATGAATGTTATTTCTTTAGGGATTAGTAAAGTCATTATGATGTTCTATGGTCAATTTGGAATGATTGCAGTTGGTTTATCTTGTATTATTTATCCTTGGTTAGTATCTACAGGAGTTCACTCAGCATTAGCTTTAGCTGGAATTGAAACCTTAACAAAAAACGGTTTTGATCCTTTTACAAGAACATTGACACTATGTCACAATATGTCTCAAGGGGCTTCAACATTAGCTGTTGGTTTAAAAACAAAGAATAAAGAATTAAAGAGTACTTGTTTTTCTGCTAGTTTAACAGCATTCTTAGCGGGAATTACTGAACCTTGTTTATATGGTGTGACTTTAAAATTAAAGAAACCTATGTATGCATGTATGATTGGTGGTTCAGTTGCTGGTTTATATGCTGGATTTGTAGGATTAAAAGCTTATGCATTCTTAACACCTGGGTTATTTAGTTTACCAATGTGGATGAGTGAGAATAGTGGAAATAACTTTGCTAATGCATTGATTACAATTGCGATTTGTGTGGTTGTTACATTTATTGCAACTTTAGTTATTGGATTTGATGATCCTGTTGAAGAAGTTAATAACAAAGTATCACTCAATAACAATATAAAAACTTTAACAAGTCCAATGAGTGGACAATTGATTTCTTTAGATAAAGTTAATGATGAAACATTTTCTAGTGAAGTTATGGGAAAAGGGATTGCTATTATTCCTTCTGATGGAAAGGTTTATGCCCCTGCAAATGGAAAAATTACAGCAACCTTTGAAACAAAACACGCTATTGGAATGATTACTGATGATGGTATAGAAGTGCTCATTCACGTTGGTATTGATGCTATGCAATTAGAAGGTAAATATTTTAATGAAAAGGTAAAAAAAGGTGATAAAGTTCTACAAGGGCAATTACTATTAGAGTTTGATTTAGATAAGATGAAAGAGGCACATATTGATCCAACAACAATGGTTGTTATTACAAATAGTCAAGATTATCTTGAAGTTTTATCAACAAATGATAAAAAGATAGATTCATTTGATAAACTTATAACTGTTATTTAGAAGGAGTGATAATATGGTTTATGCAGATTTACATGTACATACAAATCATAGTGATGGAACAAAAGAGATAAAAGATGTTTTACAGATGGCTATTGATAAAGGAATTAAGGTCATTGCGATTACAGACCATGATACACTTGATCATTATGATGAAGTAAAAAAGTGGGGAGAGATATTAGGGATAGAAACAATACGTGGAGTTGAAATGAGTTGTTATGATGAAGAGGTTTCTAAGAAGATTCATATTATTGGTTTATACTTAAATGAAAATGCAGAACATGTTGAAAAATTATGTCAAGAAACATTGAATTGTAGAGATATTTATCATCATCAACTTATTGAAAAATTAAAAGAGAAAGCATATCATATTACATATGAGGATGCTAAAAAATATTCTCCATATAACATCGTATTTAAAATTCATATCTTTTTAGCATTAATGGCTAAGTATCCCCATGATATGTCACCAGCTAAATATCGTGAACTATTTGCATCGAAAACAACAAAAGATGTTGATAAACAGATGGGTTATATTGATATTAAAGAAGGTATTGAAGCGATTAATCAAGATGGTGGAATTGCTATTATTGCACATCCATGTGAATATGATAATTATGATGAGATAGAGAAGTATATTGGATATGGGTTAGAAGGTATTGAAATAAGTCATCCAAGTATGAGGGAAGAAGATTATATGAAAGTAGAAGAGTTTGTGAATAAGTTTGATTTGATCTGTAGTGGTGGAAGTGATTTTCATGATGAACGTTTAACTCAAATGGGGAATCATGGATTGTCTTATGAGCGGTATTTAAAGTTAAATGAAAAGAAGGTTGAAAAATGATAAAAGAATTGAAGGTTCGTAACTTTAGAGATGTATCTGGTTATAGAAATAAATATGGAGAAGTTATGAAGCCAGAGATGATATTTAGAGGTGCTTCATTAGATAAAATATCTGTTGAAGATGTTAAGTATTTGGAAGATAAATTAGGTATTTGTTATATTCTTGATTATCGTGATGAAAAGGAGGCTTCTTTAGCAAAAGATATTGATTTTCCTAATGCAGTATATGAAAGAATTGGGGCTTTACAGTTAAAGCAACATAGTGAGAGTGGCTTTGATTTTGGTGCTATGTTACAAGGTGAAATGACTAAAGAAAAACTTCAGTTTCTTATTGAATATATTAGAGAGGGTTATCGTTGTATGGCTTTTGATAATCCAGCATATCATAGATTGTTTGAATTGTTGTTAAGAAATGATGGACATATTTATTTTCATTGTAGTGCTGGTAAAGACCGTACTGGAATAAGTGCATTTTTAATTATGTTAGCTTTGGGTATGAGCGAAGAGGATGGAATTGATGAGTATTTATTATCTAATGAGTATCTTAAACTTTATAATGATCATTTAATGGCTCAGTTAGGTATTTCTAAAGAAATGGAAAAGTATTGTGAACCTTTGCTTTATGTACAAAGGGAAAATATACTTTTAACGATTTCATCTATTAAAGAAAAGTATGAGACATATGATGAGTTTTTACTTCATGAATATGGATTAGATGAGGAAAAAAGAAAGAAACTAAGGTTGATATATTGTATTGGAGATGATTGAGTTGGAATTTGATTTTATATCCTTATTAACACGGAGTGAGTGGGTATTAAGGATTGTTGTGGCTGCTATTTGTGGATGTTTGATTGGTTATGAACGAAGTAGTCGTAATAAAGAAGCAGGCATAAGAACGCATGCGATAATTGCATTAGGAGCAGCACTTATTATGGTTGTTTCAAAATATGGCTTTCAAGATATGGGAGAATTTGATTCATCTCGTGTCGCTGCTCAGATAGTGAGTGGGGTTGGTTTCTTAGGAGCAGGAATTATTTTTGTAAGACATGGAACTGTTTCTGGACTTACCACTGCAGCAGGAATGTGGGCGACTTCAGGAGTAGGAATGTGTATTGGTTCAGGTCTCTATGATGTAGGTGTTTTAATATCTATTTTGATTATTGGCTTACAAGCTTTATTTCACAATAAACACTTTTTACGTGTGACTCAAAGTAGTCAAAGTATTTGTTTAGAAGTTTTGTGTCAAGAAAATGTAGTGAAGGATATTCAGAATACATTTAAAAAGAATGGTGTTGTGATTCATTCGATGAAGATTGAAAACTTAATGGAAGAGATTATGCATATAGATTTAGAAATCACTGGTGGTAAGGAATTTAAAGAGGAAAAACTATTACAGGATATGATGGATAAAACATATATAAAAATGTTCTCTTATTCATAAACAATAATTGACAATTAGCAAATATTATGTATAATATTAATGAGATGCTTGCTAAAGATCAAGAAAAGGAAGAGTTGCCACTCTTCCTTTTCGCTTTTATGAGAAGATGCTTGCATAATCCAGATAAAGCTTAAATAAACTTAGGTTATTTAAACTTTGTAGAAATAACAATCAGAATAATAGTGAGTATCACTAAATATTCCATGATTCATTTTCTCCATATCATGTTTTCACATCTCCTCGAAAATAGAACATAAGTCCCATCTCCTTATAAAAGCATAGCTATTTGCTACAAGATAATCATAACATAAAGCAAACTATTGTGCGTCCCAACTTGCTGACAAATGTGACTCATCAAATTCTTATGATTTTCTCACTTAAAGAGTAAAAGACCAAAGACTTTTATTGTTATTTTGATAATATAAAGATATTTTAATGAGAATAGAATATAAAAACAGTGAGAAAAATAAGAGAAGTCAAATAATCGAATAATATAGTCCAAAAACATTGATGAAAAGCGAATATTATTGACAACTTCCTTAAATCTCTATATAATACAAGACGTATAGAAAAGGCTGAGAATAGATAAGTAATTGTCAAGATGTGTAAAAGAGAGTCCTAGTTGGTGGAAATGG
>JAVWHX010000095.1:0-5233 GCA_036639875.1 Coprobacillus sp. | reverse complement strand
CAATTACATTTTCCATATATATCCCTCCTTGAATACATGTTCATATTACCTAAAAAGTAAGTTGCAATCTATACCTTTGTAGTTGCTTTTTACGCTACTTTTGGTTTCTTTTATGCGTTTCATCTAGTTTTTGATTAATCATCATTGCTTCTTTACAATGAATGCCGTATACTCCAAAGCCAACTCCAAAAAAAACGACTGTTAACATGATAATCTGAATCATGAGATTATCCCAATAAACATGCCCTAGCAAAAGCGTTTGTATTCCACTTCCTATAACAATCACTACAGCATAATTATATAGAAAAAGATGTTCTTTAATATAAGGAATCCTATCACCAATAATTATAAAAAATGAAATAACTACACAAACCAAAAAAACTGCAAGTATATCCCATGGGGTGACAATTGTTGAAATTTGAAATATATTAAAGACTGTGTTAATCAAAATCACCAACGTAAATGATAAACTTGTCACAAAAATAAATTCTCTTATTTTTTTACTCATATTTAACCTCCTATATTCCAAAAACCTTTCTAAAATTATTCATATAACTTCTATTAATAACAAGTTTCTCACCATTGAGTAAAGTTGCTTCATATTTACCATTGATGATTGCTCTCACACTTCTTAAGAAATCCAAATTAAGCAAACAAGATTTACTAATTCTGATAAAATTATTATTATTTAATTTTTCTTCAAGTTCGTATATCTTACTTTGATTTTCATAAACTATATCTTGAAGATAAACAAAAGTTTTTTCATCTACTGATTCGATAAACATGATATCATCAATTGATACCTGAAATATATCTTTATCTTTTTTACATATCAAAAGATGATTATCTACTTCTAAAAGTTTAATGATTTTATCGATATCTTCAGATTTTTGTTTACATTTAATAATGATTTCAGTTTCATTAATATTTTGATCCTCAAGAATATTAATCTTCATCATATCACTCCCCTTGCTTTTTCACAGTATAGCATCTGAAAGTTTGTTCATCAACAGAATGCAGGTAAAACGCACAATTACATATGTCAAAAACAAAAGAAATCTATATTTGACTATAGACTTCCTCTTTATATCCAATAATTATAAAATCATCATCAATAAGTAATGGACGCTTTATTAACATACCATAACTTGATAATAACAGTGCTGCTTCCTCAATACTCATTGTATTGATTTTTTCTTTGATATTCATTTCTCGATACAGTAAACCAGAAGTATTAAAGAAGGGTTTGATTCCTTGATTATACTCTTCAATCCACTTTATTAATTCTTCCTTTGTTGGTGTATCAGTAACAATATCTCTTTGTTCAAATATGATGCCTTTTTGTTTTAAATCTTTAAGAGCTTTCACACATGTACTACATTTAGGATAATATATAAATAACATCTTTCTACCTCACGACAATTGCATATTTCTTATGATTATAACTTCTTGTAAAGGTACTTAGCGATACCCAACGATGTTCTCTTGCCCCACCCGGATCACTTAACCTAATTGTTTTATTAACTGGATTATATCCACTTGCTGTAAAGCAATGTAAATTACTATACATACGTCCAAAATGCCATTGTTTCCATCTTGGAGAGTTAAAATTATATGTAACATAAACAACAACAGGATTTCCTTTTCTCAGTTCATCAATAATATCATCAACACTTTTCCCTGAAAAATCATTAACATTACCATATTTCTTTGCCCAAGAAGTCATTGGTGAAGGAAAAATAGTTTCTAAAACTGCTGGGTCATTTTGACCAAAAGGATTTCCAGCAAAACCATTGTTTGGATTATCATTTGGCGAAATTGGCATATCACTTATAAAAGTTTTTAAAGAAACATTTTGACAGTAACCTTTATATTTTAGCGCTTGATATAATGCAGCAGGATCACATCCCATTCTTGCACCTACATCATGTTGACAATAAAGTTTAACATCTAATGTAAATGGTTTTTCAATTTTCTCTATATAAACTTGAGAAACATTTCCATTATCATCTTTAGTGATTGCTGTTTTCGTTGAGTATTTATCAGGATCAGGTTTTTCAATATTTTGAATTTTATAATCATGCGTTGTTTGATTATCATAGATATCTTTAGCTATGACTTTAATCGTTTGATCACCAATCTTATTCTTATCATATTGACTTATATCAAATGATAATTGACTTTCTGATAAATCTTGAGATTGAAAATATTGTTTAAGAGTCTCTTCTTTGATATCTTCATTTTGAAGCATTTCTATTGATTTTGGAGAAGTAATTGAAGGACTAGATGTATCACTAATTGTTACTTTTACAATTTTTTGAGTATCTTTAAAATCAAAAGTAATCTCATACTCACCTACTTTTGGAAATTCCTGATTCTCTTGCATTATAAAATTAGATTGAATCTCAGTATTATCAATAACCTCTTGCTTACGATCTTCATCTTCATCTAATTCAAGAAATTTTTCATGAGTTAATTCAATTATCTCACCAAATTCAAATGTATAGTTTTCTTGTTTTAAAATAAGTTGTGTTCGATTACAAAAAGCATATACACCAATAAAAATAATAACAACGAGAATCCCAATAAAAATATCTCTTTTTAATGTTTTTGTTTTAAGTTTCATATGATTATTTAACCATTGTTAAAGCAACTCTTTTTTTATTCAAATCAATATCATGGACATAAACATTAACAATATCACCAACATTGCATACATCCAAAGGATGTTTTACTTTTTGTTTAGACATCTTAGAAATATGGACAAGACCATCATTCTTTAACCCAATATCAACAAATGCACCAAAATCAACAACATTTCTTACAACACCTTGAAGTTCCATACCAACATTTAAATCTTCTATATGTAAAACATCTTGTCTTAAAACTGGTGTACTATATTCATCTCTTGGTGAACGATGTGGAGAAACAAAAGCATCTAAAATATCATTAAATAAATATTCATCTAATTGAAGTTCTGTTTGAGCTTTTTCTTTATTTAAAGATTGAATGATATCTTTTGCTGTATCAGTTCCAATGTCTTCTTTCGTAAGATGAAGATATTGAAGGACTAATGAAGCATCTTTGTAATTATCAGGATGAATACTTGTTTCATCAAACCGTTCTTTTCCAGATAATATTCTTAAGAAACCAACAGCCATTTCATAAGTTTTATCTCCTAGTTTACTTACTTTTTTTATTTGACTACGAGATGTAAACTTACCATTTTCTTCTCTATACTTAACAATATTTTTAGCAAGTGTCATTGATAAGCCTGAAACATATTGTAATAATGAAGGAGATGCAGTATTGATGTTAACACCTACTTGGTTTACTGCTTTTTCTACAACGAAATCTAATTGTTCTGTTAATTTCTTTTGATTCATATCATGTTGATATTGACCAACAGAAATAGCTTTAGGTTCTATCTTTACAAGTTCAGACAAAGGATCTTGTAAACGTCTTGCGATTGAAACAGCAGAACGTTCTTCAACTTGATATGTAGGGAATTCTTCTTTTGCTACACCACTTGCTGAATAAACACTTGCGCCTGCTTCAGAAACAATAACATATTGGATATTAAGATTGTTTTTCTTAATAAATGTTGCAATAAATGTTTCAGTTTCTCTACTGGCAGTACCATTACCGATTGCAATAATTTCAATCTTATACTTAGTAATCATTGATAACAATATTTTTTCATCTTTAGAGTAATCTTCTTTAGGTAGTGTAATATATACTTTATCAATATCTAATACTTTTCCAGTTGGATCAATAGCAGCAAGTTTACATCCAGTTCTAAATGCTGGATCTACTCCTAATACATATCTATCTTTTAAAGGTGCTTGTAAAAGTAATTTTTCTAAATTGATTGAGAATACTTTTAATGCTTGGTCTTGTGCTTTATCTGTTAATTCACTTCTTACTTCTCTTTCAACTGATGGAAAGATTAAACGTTTAAATGCATCTTTAACACATTCCATAATTAATGATTCTAATGGAGATTGTCTTTTTCTCATAACACCATTAAATATATAATCTTCAAATTTTTCATCATCAATAGATATCGAAACAGAAAGAACTTTTTCCTTTTCTGCTCTATTAATAGCAAGAATTCTATGAGGTGCAACATATTGAACTTTTTCATTATATTCATAATACATTTCATAAACTTTATTTTCATCTGGATTCTTCTTTTTTACACTTGTTGTGATAACACCAGTTTTATAAATCATATCTTTTGAATATTTACGATAACGTGGTTCATCACTTATTTGCTCAGCAATAATATCTTTAGCACCTTGTATTGCATCTTCAATAGTTAAAACTTCTTCATTTAAATATTTTTGTGCTTCTTTATTTAAATCAAATTCTCTTGTTAATTTTAATATATCTAATGCTAATGGTTCTAAACCTTTTTCTTTAGCAATAGATGCTTTTGTCTTTTTCTTTTCTTTGAATGGTCTATAGTAATCTTCTACTTCGCTTAGTTTATCAGCTTTAAGAATTTGTTGTTTTAATTCATTTGTTAATAAACCTTTTTCATCTATTAAACGAATAACATCTTCTTTTCTTTGTTGAAGATTAAGTTGATATTCATAAACCTTTGATATATCTCTGATTTGATCTTCATTAAGACCACCAGTTCTTTCTTTTCTATAACGTGCAATAAAAGGTACAGTTGCTCCTTCTTCTAATAAAGCTAAAACATTTTCAATCTGTTTTTGACTAATTGATAACTCTTCTACCATTGCTTTAATAATCTCTATATTCATAAACAATCCTCCCTAATTATATAAGAAATACTTCATTTATATTAAGTATCCGACAAATGCTATTTTAGCATAAAATAAAGCCGATAGCAATTTTTCTATCGACTCCTTCTTCTTATTTGGTGCGGACGATGAGATTTGAACTCACACAGACTCACATCTACTACCCCCTCAAGATAGCGTGTCTACCATTCCACCACGTCCGCAAAATACTTAAACATTATATCATAAGATTTAATGTTTAAGCAATATGTTATAAATAAACCTATTTTTTTGTTAAATCATATAAAGCTTTAGCATAAATTGCTGTAGATTTTAATAAATCATCAATTGAAATTTCTTCATTATTTTGATGAATTTTATTATCTGTATCAGGGAATTGTACCCCAAATGCTACACAGTTAGGCATTGATTTGGCATAAGTACCTCCACCAATTGTTTGTGGTTTATGAGTAGTATCT
>JAVWHX010000094.1:0-5332 GCA_036639875.1 Coprobacillus sp. | reverse complement strand
TGGGATGTTTATGAATATTACGATTGCCTGGTTTGGATTCTTCTTGATGTGTGGTATCTTAGCATTTCAAGTTGTGACACTCCCAGTTGAGTTTAATGCTTCAAGCCGCGCTTTACATATTTTGAATGATCGTTATTTGGATCAAGGTGAATATGAAGGGGCTAAGAGTATGTTGTCTGCTGCTGCTTTAACTTATGTGGCTGCGATGTTTGCAACACTTATGAGTATGCTTCGTATTTTCTTAATGTTAATTGGAAGTCAAAGAAATGATTAAAAGACCTTACGGTCTTTTCATTTTTGTTTTGATTTTCATTATTTTTGTTATATAATAGAAACACTGGAGGTGCATGGTCGTGAAGAAGAATTTGTTTCGTATATCTGTTATAGGATTGGTTATTGTTTTGATTGTTGTTTCTTTTTATATGTTTTATGTCCATGTTCCATATTATCAACATCATGATAATTTAGCGAAGATAAGAAATGAAATTTGTGAAAAAAATAATTATGAGTATATGGATTATTTTACTGAGTATCGTAGTAATGAACTTTATTATATTGTAAAGATTAAAGTGAATGATATGCCTGCTTATGTTGCTTATAATGAAGAGAAAGTTTTTGTGAATTCTTTTCAAGGGACTGTAGCGTCTGAGGAAAATGTAAAAAAAGATATGGAAGGTAAATATAAGGTGAGTATTGATAAACTTGATATAGGGTATGAAAATAATAAGTTTGTTTATTATGCTCATGTTCAAGATGATGAAAGTTTATATTATTTATATTATGATTTGGCAAGTGGAGAGTTTGTAAAGGCATATAAGCTTTAGAGGGATAATTATGGATGAATTATTGAATTATAATTGTATTGATTTTAAGAAGTTATTAATGATTAAAGCGAAATCTTTAAAGATAACTGATCAAGAGTGTTATGTATTGTTGTTGATTATGACAATGAATGAGATTGGGTTAAAGCCAATTACGCCTGCTAATATTTCTAAGTTATGTTCGTTAACGATTAAAAAGATTGATGAGGTATTGATTTCTTTGGTTGATAAACATATGATTTCAAGAAATAAGGGGAAGTTGGATTTAGAATCTTTATACATAAAGTTATTGAATCAATCTGAAAAAGAAGAAGTGAAGGATATTGATTTGGTGAGTGTTTTTGAGAATGCTTTTGGAAGAACTTTAAATCAAATGGAATTAGAAATCATTAATACTTTTAAAAGTAGTGGGTATGATGATCAAATGATTTTAGATGCATTGAATGAATCTGTTAAATCAGGAGTTATTAATTTTAGATATATTGAAAAGATCCTTGATAATTGGTCTAAGTATGGCGTAAAAAGAAGATATGCACCTGCTAATCAAACAAGTCAAAATCAGGAAATAGAACAAGATATTAAAGATTATAAATGGTGGTTAGATAATGAATAAAGAAAATCTTAATCTTATACTTAATGAGTTTGATAGAATGTTTCCTGATGCAGCTTGTGAGCTTGTCCATAGTAATGCTTTAGAATTAGTCATTGCTGTTATGTTGTCTGCTCAGACAACTGATGCAAGTGTGAATAAGTTAACTACAAAATTATTTAAGAAGTATCATAGTGTTGAAGATTATGCAAATGCTTCAATTGAAGAATTAGAAAAAGATTTGAGAACGATAGGTTTGTATCATAACAAAGCTAAGAATGTAAAAGCTATGGCTCAGATGTTGATAAGTGATTATAATGGAATTGTTCCTTGTGATCATGATGCTTTACAAACTTTACCTGGAGTTGGTCGTAAGACAGCGAATGTTGTGATTTCAGAAGGATTTCAAGTTCCTGCAATTGCTGTTGATACACATGTAGAACGCATCTCAAAAAGGCTTAAAATCGCAACTCAAAAAGATTCTGTTTTAGCAGTTGAAAAGAAGTTGATGAAATTAATTCCTAAAGAAAGATGGATTAAGACTCATCATCAAATGATATTCTTTGGTAGATATCATTGTAAAGCAATGAATCCATCATGTAATGAATGTCATTTGATTACAATTTGTAGAGAACCAAAAAGAAAGCAATACCTTCAAAAGTAGGTATTGCTTTTATGTTATGCAGCAGGTGTCGTGAATTTAAACGGAGTTAAATTATGAACATCTCCTGTTGCAGTTGTTTCTACAAATGTAATTGTATATTCAGTATTTGCGACTAAGCTTGAGAATGTTACATCACCAGAAGTTGTTAATTCTTTTGATGCTCCAGAAACAGTTGCAACAACTTTGCTTCCCGTAGGAATTTCAAAGTGTAAAACCAATGTTGTTGCAGTTAAACTCTTTTTAGAATAGCTAGTACTTGCAGTTGGTGAACCAACTGAAGTAATTGTTTGAGTTATCTTGTTAGATGTTGTACCATCATTCTCTAAAGCATAATATCCAGATAATGTATATGTTCCAGCCGGTGGTGTGTAGTTAAGCGTAGCAGTTGCAGTACTTAGTTTTTCAGAATGAATAACTGTACCAGCAGCATCTAATACATCTACAACATAAACAACTTTACCATAAATTTGATTAATATCTCCTAAATAAGGTAATGTAACAGAACCACCGCCACCAGTTGTATATGTTTTTGTTGGTGTACCGCTTTGTGTTCTTGATTCAGGATCATAAGGTGTAAAGTTAACTGAAATTTTATTATCAGCTAAACTTGCTGTAAATGAAGCTAAACTATTTAACGTTGAACCACTTGCACTACCAGTAGGCTTATTTGAGTTCTTAAACCATCCAGTTACAACACGATCGCTAGGAACTCCACTTCCAACACTGACATAAGGATATATTCCAGAAATACATTGATCTTGAGATATTCCAGTAGGTTGAGTAGGGTAAGAATTTTTGAGTTGTTTACCATGAACAGCTTTAGCAATCGCTGCACACATTCTGGCAGCATCTGAACCTTTATAATACATACCTTTCTTTTGATCAGCAGAAGTATATCCTGACCAAACACTCCATGAATAATCAGGAGAGAAGGCTGTCATCCAACCGTCCTTGCTTTTTCCAGCAAGACTTGGATTAGGAATTTCATTTTTATTAGTACTGTGGTTACTTGTCCCTGTCTTAGCACCGATTTGGTAACCAAGATTCAAACGAGAATAAGAACCAGTTCCATCTTTTACATAACTTGTCATCACATCGCGAATCATAAATGATGATTCAGCAGATAATGCTTGTTTCTTTTCATTTTGGAATTGTTCATCAAGTTCAATTGTTTTGTTTTCTTCTAACAAAATGATTTTTTGAACTGTATGTGGTGTAATATAAGTTCCACCATTTGCAATAGCAGCATATGCACCAGCTTCTTCTTCAGGTGAAACGCCAGTAGACCAACCACCAATTGCATATTGAGAACCAAGTGCAGTTTCATCATACATATCAAAACCAAAACTTTCAAGATAAGACTTCATCTTATCTTTCCCAATTTTATTAATAACTTCATTATAAGTGTTAATTGCAGCTAAGTTCCAAGAAGATGATAATGCAGATTTGATTGAAATATCACCATGGAATTTATTATCCCAGTTTTTAGGACTATAATTTCCTGAAACGAAAGGAACATCGTGAACATAGTGTGCAGTTGAATAATCTAAATATTCAAATGCGGCAGCATAAGAAATAATTGGCTTTAAAGAAGAACCAGGTTGATTTCTTTGCCCATATGCAGCAAGTTCTTTCTTAGCAACTCTTTCTTTACTAGCAGCATAAGCAAACGTTGTTCCCATTGGCTCATAATTTCTACCAGACATAACACCAATAATACGTCCAGTTTGTGATTCTTGAACAGAAGCACCAGCTTGAATATATTTATCAGTATATTCAAAACTTTCACCTTTCGCAATATTGTCCAATTCTTCTTGTAAAGAAGTATCCATATATGTATAAATCTTCATTGGTGTTTTATTTGGATCGTATCCAGTTTTTTCATAAACCTCACGTGTTACTTTATCAGCATATGCTTGATATTTACCACCAGCATTTAATGGGTTGCTCTTTAATGTATTTTCAACAGGTATTTTCTTTGTTACAGCACATTCTTCTTTCGTGATATAACCATGTAATTCCATTAAATCTAAAATAGTATCTCTACGTTTTTGAGCAAGATCCAAATTTCTAAATGGATCGAATTGGTTTGGTGAATTTAAAGTCCCAGCTAATAAAGCAGCTTCAGGAAGCGTTAAGTTTTGAACACTCTTGTCAAAGTAATAACGAGAAGCAGCGTATATACCAATGGCTTTATTTCCATAACCAAAATAAATCTTATTTAAATATAACTCTAATATTTCTTCTTTTGTTGTTTGAGAAGTTGCCTCAATAGATAAAATAACTTCTCCAATCTTTCTTTGAATCGTTTGTTCTTCTTTTGGGTAATATGATTTTTTAATGACCTGTTGAGTGATTGTAGAACCACCACCAGTAATATCCATTGCAATAATATTACTCATCAATGCTTTGACAATACGTGGAATATCAAATCCATTATGTTCAAAGAATCGTGAATCTTCTGCTGCCACAACAGCATCAATCATAATCTGTGGAATATCTTCATAAGCAACATTCTTACGAACTCCACCACTACCATACGAATAAAACTCTGTCGAATCATCATTGCCGGTATCAGCAGTTAATATAGTAGAAGATTCTCCAGACATTAACTTTTCTTTTGAAAAGCCAGAAATCTGATCAAATACAGCAACCCCCATATAGATAGTTCCAAAAGCAAGCACAGTAGCCAAAGATATTAAAACAATTTTCTTTATTTTTTTTCTTTGGATTCGTTTTTGCATTTCTTGTTTAGGGGTAGACGGATTTTTCTTTTTCATTGTTTGTCCTCCTTAAAATAAACCAAATCTATTATCTTCAAATAATCAAGACGAGGCTGATATCCTTGAGGAATGATATGCCCTAAAGACTTGATTTTTTCATAAGTCATTGACTTTCGATCTGAATGATAATAATCTTTGATGACAAAACTTGCATCAATTAAGTATACCTCATTTAAGGTAGTAAATGCAATCATAACAAACGCAATTCCACCATGATCAATAATTTTTTGAAGATGATCAATCTGGTGTTGAGAGATATTTCCAAAAGGAAAACTCTTTACTTTTGTTTCTTTGGCTTCAAAATCCACGTACTTTCCTCGATACAATCCGTTGTAATCAGTTGTAGATGGTGTCTTATAATAAGCCTCTACAATCTTAGCAGATTGACGTCGTGGATAATCGACCTTGACAATTTGAACAGGCGTTGGTTTTTTGTATATAACGGCTTTATCAATACTGAGATAATATTCGTTAG
>JAVWHX010000093.1:0-5336 GCA_036639875.1 Coprobacillus sp. | reverse complement strand
TAGCAGGAATAAGTCCTCCTAATTTATCAGCGATAGTCACTGCTTTGTCACCATTCATAACAGCTGCTCCAGCAGCATCAGTTAAACCGAAACCAGCAACTGAATGAGAAGTTGGTGTAACCATTGCCCAAGACATAAATCCTAGAACTGCAGGGAAAGCACCTGTTTCTCCGTTAGCTTCTCCAATTTCTTGAGCAACTAACATAACGATACCAATTGCGATACAAGAAATTGTTGCAAATGAAATTGCAGCAAATACATCATTAATTGGTTTTAAAGCCATGATTGGTTTGAAGATTCCTCCAAGACCTTGAGCATTTCCGTTAACTACGTTATCATTAACTAAAACGTTTGTCCAAAGTACCCCAATCGCACCAGCGATAGTAGCTGGCATAAAGTTTTGGAATGCGTTCTTGATAGCAGATAAATATTTATTTTGTCCACACCAAGCACCAACGCGTCCAAGCTTATCAGCAAAAGCGTCCATATTTTTTTCCTCCCTTAAAATATTTTTGACACTATTAGTATAAGATTTATTAAGCAAAAAGTCAATGCTTTTAAATCAAAAGTATGGTACTTTTCAAAAAAAGTACCATTTTTCATGATTTTTTTTGACAAATTTTTTGGTTTTTCTTTTATAGATATTATAAAATCCATGCATAATACATGGATTTTACTGTTGAACTACGATTGTTTGGAATTCGAATTCTGCATAATGATGTCTTGCCAAAGTATATTCAAAGATAGCACCACTACTTAAATATGATATTTGTTCTTCTTGAATATAAGGTTCAAACTCTGTTAAACCAAGGTATTGTTGTTCTAATGGTGTTGATAAAGCAGCATTAATCGTTAAATGACAACTCTGTATTTTTAATTTAAGAGTTTCTTCGACATATTGATATATAGAACCTTTAAGATGTTCTAATTTAAGATTTGCAATAATTCCTATTGGAATATAACTAATATCAATTAAGTATGGCTTTTTATCTAAAAAACGTAAGCGTATTATATGATAAATAAAATCTCCAACATCAATTTGAAGTTTTTTAGATAAAACGTCATCTGCTGGAATCACTTCAAATTCTATAATTTCACTCGTTACTTCTTTAAGTCCTGCATATTTTGCAGTCAAACCTCTTGCGAACATATTGATAGCACCATCAACCGAAGGATCTGAATCTTTTACAAAAGTTCCTGCCCCTCTACGTCTAATAATCAAACCTTCTTTTACAAGAATATCTAAAGCCTTCTTCATTGTCTCTTTATTACAATGATAAGTCATACACAAAACATACTCATATGGGAGTTTTTGACCAAAAGCATATTCTTCGTTTTTTATTTTTTGACGGATATCATCCGCTATATCTTTATACTTTGCCACAACTCTCACCTCGCAATATAAAAATACCATACTTTTGATTTAATTTCACGGTTTTTTTATCATTTTTTTGTTTTTTTATATTTCCAAGGTATTTAACAATACTTTTTCTAATGAGAATAATGATAAAACATGATTTTCATAGACCCCATAACTTTTTACACCTTCTTTAGGCAAAGCAATAGAAGAAGGATTAAAGATAACAATCCCTTTTTCTTTTTCTAAGATAGGTTTATGATAATGTCCATACATTAAAATATCTCCTTTATTTACTAAAGGCATATTTTCTTTATCATAAAGATGCCCATGTGTCATAAAGAAACGATGATTATCTATAAACACTTCTGCATAATCACCTCTCATAGGAAAATCAAGCACCATTTGATCAACCTCTGCATCACAATTTCCTCTAACAGCAATAATCTTATCTTTATATTGATTAAGTAATATAGCAACTTCTTTAGGATTATAACCTTCAGGTAATGGATTTCTAGGTCCATGATAAAGCAAATCACCAAGCAATAAAAGTTTATCCATTTGTTCTTCTTCAAAGATATCAATAACTTTCTTTAAATCATTATAAGAACCATGAATATCAGAAACTATCATACATTTCATAACATATCCTCCAATTCTACTCCAACTGGGCAATGATCCGATCCCATAATATCAGTATAAATATATGCATCTTGAATTCTATCTTCTAAATCTTTTGACACTACAAAATAGTCAATCCTCCAACCAGCATTCTTTTCTCTTGCCTTAAACATATATGACCACCAAGAATAAGTTTCTTGAGTTGGATATTTATATCTAAATGTATCAATAAAACCAGAATCTAACAATTCTGAAAATTTAGCTCTTTCCTCATCTGTAAAACCAGCATTCTTATGATTTGTTTTATCATTCTTTAAGTCTATTTCTTTATGAGCAACATTTAAATCACCACAAATCACAACTGATTTTTTCTCTTTTAACTTATTCACATAAACTCTAAAAGCATCTTCCCAAACTTGACGATAAGATAATCGTTCTAATTCTCTTTTAGAATTAGGTGTATAGACAGCAACAAAATAAAACTTTTCATATTCTAAAGTAATAACCCTACCTTCTTGATCATGTTCTTCTATACCCAATCCATAACTTACACTTATTGGTTGTTTCTTTGTATAAATAGATACCCCGCTATATCCTTTTTTTACAGCATCATTATAATACGATATATAACCGTCAAAGTTCAAATCAATTTGATCCTTTTGTAATTTTGTTTCCTGAATCGCAAAAATATCTGCATCAACATCATTAAAAAAATCTATAAAGCCTTTATTTAAACAAGCTCTTAATCCATTCACATTCCATGAAACACATTTCATATCTTTTCTCCTTCACTCACTTAATTTCTTCTATTATATCGTTATATTAAAAAAATGTCGCAAATAATACTTTATTTTTTAACAAGAAAAGGGGTTATACCCCCTCTCCTTCTACTGCATATCTCACAATTGTTTTTAATTTATCAGGTGTCACTTTTTCTGGATCATTCAAATATATTTCATGATGTAACCCTGTTAACTTCATTCCTTGGATTGTTATATATTCCATAATTTGTTTTGTGGTATTAATTTCTGTATTATATGCTCCCTTATGTAACATTTGAACAGCCTTACCTTCAGTCATTGGTTTTAAATAAGCATCCAATATATAAGGATTATCTCTTTTAGCAGCTACATGTTCTTTAATTTCTTCAAAAGTATGTTCATCTAATACTTTAGGTTGAGCTATCATTAAAGTAAACTTAATCATTTTCTTTCTTGTTACATCAAATTGACTATTATCATATGTATCCCACACTCCTTCAATTGGGGAGATAAGATACAATAAATCATGAACTTGTTTAAAATAATCTTTAATTGCTTTTGATAATATATGTAAAGCTTCAGATTTCAACTTGAACTCTTCTACATTAGGATTTCCAATTCCATCAATCATGATAAAATTAAATTCTGGCACCTCTATGATATCAATTCTCTTTGTAGATGCATCATATTGTTTTTTATACTCTTTTCTAATGCCTTCTTTCATTTTGGAACACACTCCTTTCATTGCTTAATCATTATATATAATTTACAAATAAAATTCTACCCTATTTTTAGGAATTTTTCATTTTTTAAGTTTATAATTTTTATTTTTAACACAAAACATTAATCAAACAGTCAAAAAAATGACTTCTTAGATTATCTAAAAAATCATTTTTCTTCCCATAATACAATCATTTTCTTATCAATTGTCTTTTTCAAATCAATAACTCTTTGATTAGAAGAACCTCTAAATTTTAAACGAATATCTTTCAATTCAGCAACAAACTTACCATCTACCAAGATATCAATATTATTTAATATTTCATCTGTTATATCACTATGAGCAACACCATTTTCCAACAAGTCTTCTAAAAGATAGCCTGTATAACACCATATATCTTTATGAGGATACATTTGTTTAAACTGACGTATCAATGGCAATAAACCTTGTTGATTTGATAATTCCATTGGTTCACCACCCAATAATGTTAACCCTTTTATATGAGATGGACTAAGTGCTTTTAGAATATGATCAATTGTTGCTTGAGTAAACTCATCACCATAATGAAAATCCCAAGCAATATCATTAAAACAATCCTGACAATGATGAGTACAACCAGAAACAAAGAGTGAGACTCTCACTCCTGTTCCATTCGCTATGTCAACTTCTTTAATTGTTGCATAATGCATAATTATAAATGAAGAACTCTTTCTTTAATTTCTTCTGTTCTTCCTTGATTCCAAAATTGTGTCCCAATATAACCACAAGTACGTCTAGCTACACTCATCTTATCTTGATCACGATTTCCACAATGTGGACATACCCAAACCAATTTTCCATCAGGATCAGTTTCAATCATAATTTCACCATCATATCCACATTCCATACAATAATCACTCTTTGTATTCAATTCTGCATACATAATATGATTATAGATATGTTTCATAACTGCTAACACAGCATCAATATTATCATTCATATTTGGAACTTCTACATAACTGATAGCTCCACCAGGTGATAATTTTTGGAATTGAGATTCGAATGTTAATTTTTCAAAAGCATCAATTTCTTCAGTAACATTCACATGATAGCTATTTGTAATATAACTTTTATCTGTTACACCAGGAATTTTTCCAAAACGTTTTTGTAAACATTTTGCAAATTTATATGTTGTTGATTCAATAGGTGTTCCATATAAACTGAAATCAATATTTTCTGCTGCTTTCCATTCAGCACATTTATCATTTAAATATTGCATGATTTCTAAAGCAAATGGTGTAATCTCTTTATCAGTATGTGATTTCCCAGTCATATATTTTATACATTCACATAGTCCTGCATATCCTAATGAAATTGTTGAATATCCACCATATAATAATTTATCTAAAGTTTCACCTTTTTTAAGACGTGCCAAAGCTCCATATTGCCATAAGATAGGCGCTACATCACTAGGTGTCCCTTTTAAACGATTATGACGACACATCAAACCTTCTTTACAAAGATCTAATCTTTCATCCATAATCTTCCAAAACTTCTTCATATCGCCCTTAGAAGAACAAGCAACATCAACCAAATTCAAAGTCACAACCCCTTGATTAAAACGACCATAATATTTAGCTTTCTTTGTTTCTGGATCAACATAAGTTGTTAAGAAACTACGACATCCCATACAAGTATAACAATGTCCATCATTATTTTCATCAACCTTAAGATCTAACATAATCTTTTCAGAAATATAATCAGGCACCATACGTTTAGCAGTACATTTTGCAGCGAGTTTTGTTAATTCCCAATACTTACTTCCTTCTTCAATATTATCTTCTTCTAATACATAAATTAATTTAGGGAAAGCTGGAGTTACATAAATACCTTGTTC
>JAVWHX010000092.1:0-5374 GCA_036639875.1 Coprobacillus sp. | reverse complement strand
AAGAAATAGATTCTTTTACAGTTAGTAAAAATACTGATGGTGGAGAAAAAACAGCAGGTTTTGAAAACGCAAGTTCTTTATTAACTGTAGAACAATCAGCACGTTATAATTCAGGAATAACAAATGCTGATGGAGGTGTTACAGAAATTATAGATTATAATCATGATACTGGTTGGGCATATGTAGTTAATGGTCAAACTGGGTATTTAACTGCTATTGCGATTAAGGATATTGAAAAGAAAAATAAGATTGATTTATTGGATGGTTATGATATTGATATCAAATCAATGGTTAATGTCAGTGGTTTCGTATATGGCGATATGACATCAGTGGCAGTGAGTCGTGATGGAAAGACACTTGCTGTTGCAATTCAAGCAGAAGCAACAAATGATAATGGTAGAGTTGCATTACTAAATTGTAATAAAGATGGAACTTTAACTTTAAAGAAAATTGTGGAAGTAGGCGTTCAACCAGATATGGTTGTCTTTACAAAAGATGATAAACAAATTCTAACAGCTAATGAAGGAGAACCACGTGATGGTTATAATGGCGCTGTTGATCCAAAAGGAAGTATAAGTGTTATTAATACAACAACACAAGAAGTTAAGAATTTAGACTTTACTAAGTTTGATAGTCAACGTGATGAGTTAGTAGATAAAGGTATTGTTCTAAAGAAAAATACTTTGCCTTCAACTGATTTTGAACCAGAATATATTGCAGTAAGTGATACAAAAGCATATATTACTTTACAAGAAGCGAATGCAATAGCAATACTAGATTTAGAAACTTTAACAATAGAAAATATTAACTCAGTAGGATTTGAGGATTATAGTAAGACTTCTATTGATATAGATAAAAAAGATGAAAAATATAATCCAAAAACTTATTCTTCTTTAAGAGGAATACGTATGCCTGATGCGATTTCTGTTTATACAGTTAATAATGTTGATTATTTAATTACTGCTAACGAAGGTGATAGTCGTGATTGGAATGGTTATTTAAATGAAATTGAAGTTAATTTTGGAAAAGGAAAGTCTTCACCGAGTGGTCAAATTACATCAGATAATAGTGGATTAACTGGAAAAGTTATCTTCTTTGATACTAATGATTATGATGGACTGAATAAGGATAATGATTACTTATTTGGCGGAAGATCTTCAACTATGTTTAAGGTAGAAAATCAATCATTACAAGAAGTCTTTACAACAGGTAATGATTTTGAAAGTAAGACTGCGAATTATTTAAAAGAATATTTTAATTGTTCTAATGACAACAATACAATTGATGATCGTTCTGGGAAAAAAGGACCAGAAGCAGAAGGTGTAACAATTGGTCAAATTGAAGATAAAACATTTGCATTTATTGGATTAGAGAGAATTGGTGGAGTTATGGTATATGAAATCACTAATCCAGAACAACTAACATTTGTTAATTACATTAATTCTCGTGACTTTAGTAAGGATATTTTAGGAGATGATTCACCAGAAGGAATGCGTTTTGTTTCAGCTAGTGAAAGTCCAACTGGACAGCCTCAATTATATGTTGCTTATGAAGTTTCTGGGACAGTAGGAGTTTATGATTTAACTCTTAATAAAACTGATAAAGGGGAAAGTAATAAGCCAAATGGTGATAATGGAGATACTGATATTGATACCAGTGTAGATCCAGATGATAATACAAACAAGGGTAATCAAAATGACGTAGCCGTTAAGACGAATGATAATGATTTAGTTATTATTATGAGTTTAGTATGTTTAACTAGTTTGGTAGCTATTATTGCATTTATTAATAAGGATAAATTAACAAGTTAAACAAAACATGGAATAAGTATCTTTTAACTAATAAAGACTTGAAGAGTAATCAATTTGATTACTCTTTGTTTTTTTTGTTAAGGGTTTCTATAATTAGAAACTCTTTCGTTTATATTATCTATATAAGTGATATGAAACTTTAATAAGTTGCATTTGAAACTCTTGTGTGATAGTCTTATTAGTAGAAATGGGTGATAATGATGGTAAAAATGAATGAAAGACATACAAAGATTTTAGAACTGTTAACAGAAAAGGATAAAGTAGAAGTTACTAAATTATCAGAGTTATTTAATGTTTCTCAGGTTACAATTAGAAAAGATTTAGATCAATTAGAGAATAAAGGTCTAATTGTTAGAGAACATGGTTTTGCAACATTAAACTCTACTGATGATATTAATAATAGACTAGCATATCATTATGATATGAAGCAAAAGATTGCAAGACTGGCTTGTGAATCAATTAAAGATGGTGAAACAATAATGATTGAATCTGGTTCTTGTTGTGCTTTGCTTGCATTAGAAATAGCACATACAAAAAAAGATATCACTTTAATAACAAACTCTGCTTTTATTGCTGATTTTATTAGAAAAGTTTCGCAAATGAGAATTATTTTGCTTGGTGGCGAATATCAACATGAATCACAAGTTGTAGTAGGACCTATTACTAGAAAATGCATTGAATCATTCTTTGTTGATAAGTTTTTTATTGGAACTGATGGGTTCTCTGAAAATTCTGGATTTACTGGAAATGATTATATGCGTAGTGAGACAGTAAGAGATATGGCTAAACAAGCTAAACAAGTAATCGTGGTTACTGATTCAAGTAAGTTTCATCAAGTTGGTGTTGTAAATTTATTACCAATTCAAGATATTGGATGTGTTGTTACGGATGGAGATATTCCTCAAGACTGTGAAGAATATCTAATTTCTAAAAATGTAGAAGTAAAGAAGGCTATATAAATGAACTGTTTATTCTGTGAAAGAAAGAGTTATGTAATTGATAATGAATATGGCTATGTTATTTATGATGAAAATCCTGTGAGTCTTGGTCATATGTTAATTATCCCTAAAAGACATGTACAAGATTTTTTTGAAGCTGATGAAAAATTAAAAATTGAATTGATAAAATTATTAGATCAAGCTAAAGAGATATTAAATAACAAGTATTATCCTGAAGGATATAATATAGGCATGAATTGTGGTGAAGTTGCAGGTCAATCGATTATGCATCTTCATATCCATTTAATTCCAAGATATAAAGGTGATACAGAAAATCCAAAAGGTGGGATTCGTGGTGTTATTCCTGAAAAAATGAATTACTAAGTATAAAATTAATGAAATGATATATACTTGAATTGTCATCAATATTATGATAAGATATGGGTGATGAAATGATGGTTTTGAGACACAGTTCTCAAAGCGAAAAGCCAAGGGGCCTATCCCTTGGCTTTTCTATGCTTGTCATCAGTCATGTTTACTGTCAAGCCATTTGCAAAGAAAGTATACAACTATCCCTGCTATGACAGAAACAATGAATGAAATGATGATTTCACTCAACACAGTTCTCACCTCCTTTCAAGGGAGGAACTGATAACAGTATAATTGTAGCATAGAATAATAGGTCGTGCGTCTCAATTTTGTCTCAAATTTGTTTCAAAAAATTATCAAGAAAAGAAGGGTAATATATGAAAATCACAGCACTTGTAGAAAATATATCTCATAATGACTTGCGTTCCAAACACGGTTTATCATTGTATATTGAAACAAATAATCATAAAGTTTTATTTGATTTGGGTCCAGATCAAACACTCTTTGATAACTGTTTAAAAAGAGGTATAAATATTAATGAAATAGATATTGTGATTATTTCACATGGGCATAGTGATCATGGTGGAGCTTTAAAACAATTTCTTCAAATGAATCATCATGCAAAAGTTTATATTCAAAGAAGTGCTTTTGATAATCATTATTGTAAAATCTCGTTTATTAAAGTGAATGTTGGATTAGATAAACAATTTAAAAATCATCCACAAGTTATATTGGTGGATGGGGATTATCATATAGATAATGAATTAGAATTATTTGTTGTCACTACAAAGGATAGGTTATATTCAATTGCTAATAAACCCTTATATACAGAAAATAATAAAGATGATTTTAAACATGAACAAAATCTTATTATACATGGAAAAGATAACTATTTGATAATGGGTTGTGGTCATAAGGGTGTTATTAATATATTAGAAAATGCTAAAAGATTTAATCCATCAATATGTATAGGAGGTTATCATTTATATAATCCAATAACAAAACGAACGGCATTATTAGATCCAATTATAGAAAACTTACGACAATATAATATTGAGTTTTATACTTGTCATTGCACAGGTAAAAAAGCATATGATTATCTATCTCAACATTTAAATAACATGCATTATTTATCTTGTGGAGAAACCATAGAATTGTAAAAAAGCTTCATCATTATTGATGAAGTTTTTTTATGCTTTTATTTCATTTAATAACCATTCTAATTGTGTCTTCGCAATATCTTCAAAATTTAAACTATACTTTTTCTCAACTGCTTCCTTGCTTTTGAATAAAAAATCAATTAGAGAAGAAACCCCATATACAAAAGAAACGGTTGCTAATTTCGGATCAAGTTCAGATTTCACACTACCATCATGAAAGTTTTTAGTAATTAATGCGACAATATCACCAGGTTTAACGCCATGCTTATTATAGGGATTGTCACTTGTATAATTTTCTTTATAGCTAGCTTGCATATAGATGGATCCAAATATCTCCATAAATACAGGGTAATAAACATTTTCATTATATAATTCAAGAATTGTATAAGCATATGATTTTAGTCTTTCATATGTTGTATGTGATTGATTATAAACTAGCATATATCTTTCATACATATGTGATTGATGTCTAAAGAAAATAGACCAAAGGATATCTTCTTTATCATGAAAATAATTATATATAGTAGCACGTGTAATATGACAGCTTTCTGCAATATTCACAATTGAAACATTTTCAATTCCTTTTTCAATACATAGTTCTTGAGTTTTATCTAAGATAAGATCCATTTGAGTTTGATAATGATTTTGATATTTTTTTGCCATTTCAATAACCTCCTATATGCATTTTATAATATTTTTTAACAATTGACTACCAAATTTTTACATAATGTATAATTTACCAACATTTAATCTAATTTTAACACAGTGTAAAAAATTTGATGTTATGATAAACGTGTCATTTGAAAAGGAGGAAATTCAAAATGAAAAAACTTAAAAAATTAGTAATGTTATCGTTAGCAATGATTTGTATATTAGGAGCTACAGGATGTTCATCAAATAGTGATGATACAGCAACAAAGTGGCCTGACAAGATAGTATTAGCACAAATGCCAAATGAAAATAATCCTGATGCAGATTCTCAACACAAAAAATTTGGAGAAGCTTTAGCTAAGTATTTAGGAATTGAAGTTGAAGCAGTAGAGGGTACTGAATATACTGCTGGTATTGAAGGTATGGCAAATAAGAAAGTTGATGT
>JAVWHX010000091.1:0-5431 GCA_036639875.1 Coprobacillus sp. | reverse complement strand
ATGCAAAATTTAATTTTACTTCATTTATTAATGTTGTTGATGCATTAGGTGGAATTACTGTTGATGTTCCTAAGTATAGTGTAAAGGGAAGAACAGATGGTGTCTTTGTTACTAATAAAGGAAATTATACAATTAAACCAGGTGTTAATAATTTTAATGCTGATCAAGCTTTATCTTTTGTAAGAGAAAGAAAATCTTTTACTCAAGGTGATGTTGTTCGTGGAGAAAATCAAATGTTGATGTTAAAGACAATTATTAAGAAATGTTGCTCTCCAAGTGTTGTCACAAAGTTAGATAGTGTATTTGAATCTCTATCAAGTAGTTTTGAAACAAATATGTCTTCAAGTGATGTAAAGTCATTAATTAATATGCAAATATCGGATGGTGGAGCTTGGGATATTCAATCTTATCATTTAACTGGAGATGCTAGCCAAAGATCTAAAACTTTAGCTACTGTTGGTGATGTTACAAAGACAAATAAAGCTGGTTTATTTATTATGATACCTGAACAAGTATCTGTTGATAAGGCGAAAGAATATATTAAAGTGGTTATGGATGGTAAAGAAGTCTTGAAGATTAAACAAGATAAGGAAGAAACTGCTCCTAAGACGACTCAACAAAAAACGCCTACAACTACTACAACAAAGAAAAAAACAAATTAAGTACACATTTCTTGACAAAGTGAATATCATTATATAAAATATGTTTAAATACAAAGAAAAGAAAGAGTAAATAGTATAAACAATTTTAGAGAACTCTTGGTTGGTGAAAAAGAGGATTGGGTTATTATTGAATACATCTTGGAGTAGGCGGTTGAATGAAGTAGGCTGGCACGGGGACACCCGTTATAGTGTTAGAGTATGTTTGTACTCGAAGAGGTTGTTATTGTGAGATAACAACAAATTAAGGTGGTAACGCGATAGTCTCTCTCGTCCTTATATGGAGGAGGGACTTTTTATTTATAGAAAAAGGAGAAAAAGATTATGATTATAGTATTTAAACCAAAAACAAAAGATGAAGATTTAAAGAGAGTTGTTGATAAAGTTGAGAAGTTGGGATTAGTAACTCATATTTCTAAAGGAACTGAAACAACAATTGTAGGATTGGTAGGAGACACAACTGTTATTGATCCTAGATTAATTGAAGTAGATGGTGCTGTTGAAAAAGTTATGAAGGTCAGTGAACCATATAAACTAGCAAATAGAGCATTTCATCCAGAAGATTCAATTATTGATGTGGCAGGTGTCAAAGTTGGTGGAGATCACTTAGCATTAATTGCTGGACCATGCTCAGTAGAATCAAGAGAACAAGTCATCGAAATCGCTAAAGCAGCAAAAGCAGCAGGAGCGAACATGTTAAGAGGTGGAGCATTTAAACCAAGAACATCACCATATGCATTCCAAGGAATGGGAACAGATGGATTAGATATTCTTTTAGAAGCAAAAAAAGAAACAGGGTTACCAATTGTATCAGAATTAATGAGTGCTGATTATATAGAAGAATTCAATGAAAAAGTAGATCTAGTACAAATCGGTGCAAGAAATATGCAAAACTTTGATTTATTAAAAGAAGTCGGAAGAAGATGTACAAAACCAATTTTGTTAAAAAGAGGATTATGTGCAACATTTGAAGAATGGATTATGAGTGCAGAGTATATTATGGCAAGTGGAAACTTAAATGTTATTCTTTGTGAAAGAGGAGTTAGAACATTTGAAACATATACAAGAAACACATTAGATTTACAAGCAATACCAGTAGTAAAGAAATTAACACATTTACCAATCATTATAGACCCATCACATGCAGGGGGAAAATGGTGGTTAGTAGAACCAATGGCAAAAGCATCAGTAGCAGCAGGGTGTGATGGATTGATGATAGAAGTGCATAATGATCCAGAAAATGCATTATGTGATGGAGCACAATCATTAAAACCAAAAAAATATACAGAATTGATTGAACAAATCAAAGAAATTGGTAAAATAGTAGGAAAAGAAGTTTAGGAGAAAAAATATGGAAATGAAAGTTAACTTAGGAAAAGATAGTTATTCAATTTTTATTGAAAAAGGGATATTAGATCATGTTGTGGATTATATCAAACCACTTTTTAAAGGAAATAAGATTATGATTATTTCTGATGATCAAGTTTATTCATATTATGGAGATAAGATTGAAACACAATTGAATAAAGAATATGAAGTTTCTCATGTAGTTTTACCACACGGAGAACAATCAAAGAGATTTGATATTCTTGCTTCTATCTATAGTGAGTTACTTTCATTTCAATTAACAAGAACTGATTTGATTATTGCATTAGGTGGGGGCGTTATTGGTGATTTAGCAGGTTTTGTCGCAAGTAGTTATATGCGTGGTGTACCTTTTGTGCAAATTCCAACTTCACTTTTATCACAAGTCGATTCAAGTGTAGGTGGAAAGGTTGCTGTTGATTTACCTGAAGGTAAAAACTTAGTAGGGGCTTTTAAACATCCTCATGCAGTTTTGATTGATCCTTTAACACTACAAACATTAGATAAGCGATTTATTGCTGATGGGATGGGAGAAGTAATTAAATATGGTTGTATATTTGATGAAGATCTTTTTAATACATTAGCATCTTATTCATCGTTTGATGAACTCTATCATGATATTGATCAAATTATCTATCGTTGTGTTGATTTAAAAAGAGATGTTGTTGAAAAAGATCTATATGACTTTGGAGATCGCTTAGTTCTTAATTTTGGACATACATTAGGACATGCAATAGAACAGTATTATCATTATGAAATATATTCTCATGGTGAAGCAATAAGCATAGGAATGGTTCAATTAAGTCGTATTGCTGAAATGAAAGGTTTAACAAAACATGGAACTGCTTCACAAATAGGAGACGTTTTAAAGAAATATCATTTACCTAGTGTCTCACACTTAAAAACAAAAGATTTAAAACAAGCAATGGCATTAGATAAAAAGAATATTCATAAGAAATTATCTTATATATTATTACATGAAATAGGAAAATCATATGTTTATCCAAGTGATTTAACATTTATAGATGAATTAGAGGAGGTATAAAATGACACAAATAAAAATAAAACCAAACAAATTATCAGGAAGTGTACAAGTACCTCCTTCTAAAAGTATGGCTCATCGTGCTATTATTTGTGCTTCTCTAGCAAGAGGGCAAAGTATAATTAGTGGCGTGGAATATTCTCAAGATATTAAAGCAACAATTTCAGCTATGAAAGCATTAGGAACAATTATTATTGAACATGATGATTATTTAGAAATTGATGGAACAACAACTTTCTTTAGAAATAAATGTGATATTGATTGTGAAGAATCTGGGTCTACATTAAGATTTATGGTTCCTATTTCAATTGTATGTGAAGCAAATGTTCATTTTACTGGAGCAGGACGATTAGGTAAAAGACCTTTAGATGTTTTCTATAATATCTTTGATCAACAAAAGATTGCTTATTTATATAAAGAAGATGTTTTAGATTTATATATTCAAGGTCAATTAAAAGCTGGTTCTTTTGAAATCCCTGGTAATGTATCTTCTCAGTTTATAAGTGGTTTGTTATTTGCATTACCATTGATGGATGAAGATTCAAAAATCATTATCACATCTGAATTAGAATCAAAAGGATATATTGATTTAACAATTCAAATGTTAAATCAATATGGAATACATATAGAAAATCATAATTATCAAGAATTTGTTATTAAAGGACAACAACAATATACGCCTTGTGATTATCATGTTGAAGCTGATTTTTCACAAGCTGCTTTCTATTTGGTTGCAGGAGCATTAAATAATAATGTTGTCTTAAAAGGATTGAATTTAGATTCTTATCAAGGAGATAAAGCTGCTATTGAAATATTAGAATCAATGGGATGCGAACTTGTTAAAGAAGAAGACGGATATAGAATTGTTTGTGATCAACTTCATAGTACGACTATTGATGGTTCACAATGTCCTGATATTATTCCAGTTATAGCATTAGGTTGCGCTTTAAGCAAAGGAACAACAATTATTAATAATATTGCAAGATTGCGAATTAAAGAATGTGATCGTTTAAGTGCAACGGTTGAAGTGATTAATGCTTTGGGTGGTCAAGCCAAGGAAGAAAATGATACAATGGTGATTACTGGTGTGGATTGTTTAAACGGAGGAAGTGTTTCTTCATATAATGATCATCGTATGGCTATGATGGAAGCTATTGCATCGACAGTTTGTACACAAGATGTTACAATTGATGATAAGGATTGTGTAAAAAAATCATATCCAAGTTTTTGGGAACATTTTAAAATGTTGAAAGGAGAATATGATGAGTTCTAATTGGGGTACAAATATCGAACTTTCTATTTTTGGTGAAAGTCATGGAAAAGCCATTGGTATTGTGATGGGTAATTTACCTGCCGGCATTAAATTAGATATAGATGAAATTAAACATCAAATGAAAAGAAGAGCACCGGGTCTTGATGCGATGTCAACTCCTAGAAAAGAAAAAGACGAAGTAGAAATCATGAGTGGTATTCTAGATGGTGTAACAACTGGTGCACCATTATGTGCTATGATTTATAATAGTGATCAACACTCTAAAGATTATTCATTATTAAAAGAATGTATGAGACCAGGACATAGTGATTATCCCGCTTATATCAAATATGAAGGATTTAATGATGTTAGAGGTGGTGGACATTTTTCTGGTAGAATCACTGCTCCAATTGTCTTTGCTGGTAGTGTTGCAAAACAGATTTTAAAGCAAAAGGGAATTGTTATTGGGGCTCATATTCAAAGTATTAAAGATATTCAAGATGATAGATTTCCAGTAGATGTTGATGAAGCATATCTAGATAATATGTTAAAACAACATTACCCTACACTTAAAGCGGGGATCTTTGAACAAATGCAAGAAACTGTAGAAACTGCAAGAATGAATCAAGATTCAGTAGGTGGTATGATTGAATGTGCAATTTTAAATGTTCCTACTGGTTTAGGAAATCCATTCTTTGATTCTATCGAATCTCATTTATCACCATTACTTTTTAGTATTCCAGCAGTTAAGAGTGTGAGTTTTGGTTTAGGTGAAGATATAACATCTTTATATGGGCACCAAGCCAATGATGAATACTATTACGATCATGATATAGTCAAAACAAAAACAAACAATAATGGTGGAATTATTGGTGGTATTACGAATGGTATGCCTATTATCTTTAGTGTTGGAATTAAACCGACATCATCTATTTCATTAAAACAACAAACAATTAATATTAAAACAAAACAGAGCACAGATTTAGAAATTAAAGGAAGGCATGATCCTTGTATTGTTCCTAGAGCAGTCGTTGTTGTAGAATCAATGGCAGCACTTGGAATCTTGGATATAATCAACAAATGAAAGATTTAGACACATGTAGAAAAGAAATA
>JAVWHX010000090.1:0-5524 GCA_036639875.1 Coprobacillus sp. | reverse complement strand
TGTACTTTGATGTTATTAGGAGGAGTTGTTTCAACATATGCATATGTTTATGTAAATGGAAGTAGTTATCAAACAGTAAATTATGTTGATATTCCTGGTGGTGGATATCATAAGTTTAATACTTATTATGGTTCTAAAAAGATGAATAGTACTACATTAGGAACATTCTATAAAACTTGGGGACAAGCAGCTTTAGGAAATTATGGAGGCTTTATAACTTCTTCAGAAACCTCAGTATCTGAATTAGTAGGGTTACCAACTAATAAACATAATTGGGCTTCTGAACATGGTGCTTCAAAAGGTGGGGTATACTTTACAGCTGTAACTTCACATAATTTTGAACCAAGTAATACTTGTGACTTAACACTTAAATTCAGTGCAGACACATTAGACTTACCAAATTAAATTCACTCGACATGAATTGTATTGGGAGTGGGTAGAGAATATCTATCCACTTTTTCTTATGGAAATAAAAAGATAAAATGAGTATAATAAATAAAAGGTTGTGAGAAGATGAAATTACAGTTACTAGAATATGTATGTGAACAGTTACCGAAGAACTTTAAGCCTTACTATATATATTTAATGATAGTTGATGGATGTGAAGTAGGGAAGATTGTACTTAGAGAAGGTAGTGATGAGGAAATGTATTACTCTGGACATATAGGATATAGTGTATATGAAGAATATCGAGGGCATCATTATGCATATGAAGGATGTATGTTATTGAAGGAATATATTGATAAAGAGGAATTGCTTATAACTTGTGATCCTTTAAACTATGCATCATTGAAAACAATTCAAAGGCTTGGATGTGAATATATAGAAACAGTTCAAGTGCCATATACATTAAAAAAGATATTTAATGAAGATGAAAAAGAAAAAATGATATTTAGATGGAAAATAACTTCATGATGCATGAAGTTTTTATATTTCATGTTATAATGGGGAAGTAAAGGAGTTGAAGATATGAGATTTGTACATGTAGCTGATTTACATTTAGGGAAAGTTATTCATCAATATTCTTTGTTGAATATTCAAAGTGAGTTATTAGATGAATTATTAGAATATATGGATAAAGAGGATATTAGATTATTGGTGATTGCAGGGGATGTCTATGATCGATTGATTCCTAGTCAAGAAGCAGTGAATCTTTTAGATAACTTTTTAGTCAAAGCATTAAAGACGTATAATATTGAAGTCTTCATGATTAGTGGAAATCATGATAGTAGTGATAGAATGCATTTTGCAAGTTCAATTCTGGCATCTTCAGGATTACATATTGAAACATATTTAAAAGCAGAAATGAGTTACGTAGAAAAAGAAAATATACGTTTTTATATGTTGCCATATATCAAACCTTCACAAGTCAAAGCATTATATCAATTAGATGAAGTCAAGACTTATCAAGAAGCAATAGATATTTATTTATCTCATCAAACAATTGATAAGACATATCAAAATATCTTAATTACTCATCAATTTGTAGGTCATTCTAGTATTATAAGTGATTCAGAAATACCATTAAGTGTTGGAGGTAGTGAAATTATTGATACAACATTATTTAATGATTTTAATTATGTAGCATTAGGACACTTACATGCTCCTCAAAAAGTATCAAGAGAAACAATCAGATACAGTGGATCATTAATGAGATATTCTTTTGATGAATGCAAACAAAATAAAAGTATTGTGATTGTTGATACTGATAATATGAATTTATCTTTTTATGAACTTCATCCTTCTCAAACATTACAAAGATACAAAGGGACATTTGATCAATTTATGGATTTATCATATATATCTAACAAACAAGATTTCTTATCTTTTGAATTAGAAGATCAATCACTTGTTCCTCATGCGATTGATCAATTAAGAGTGATTTATCCCTATCTTCTTCAAATTACTTATTCATATCTAATTCAACAACAATCTTTAATATCTTCACATTCTATTCAAACAATTGAACAAATGGATACATTGACTTTATTTGAAAACTTTTATCAAGAAATGAAAAATCAAGAACTTGATGAATCAAAACAAAAGATTGTTCAAGATTTATTAGAAAAGGTTGGTGATAATGATGAAAATCATTAGTTTAACTATGAATGCTTTTCTAGCATATAAAGAAAAAACAATTATTGATTTTGAAGATATGATTGATCATGGTTTATATTTAATTAGTGGTCCAACAGGGGCAGGTAAGACAACTATCTTTGATGCGATTACTTTTGCATTATATGGAGTCGCAAGTGGTAGTGAAAGAAATCAAGCTTATTTTAGAAGTGATTTTGCTAGTGAGAAAGAGGAAACATATGTTGAACTTGTTTTTGAATTACATCAACATATTTATACAATCAAAAGATCTCCTACTTATACAAGGGTTGGTTATAAAACAGCTAAGAATGCGAATGCTATGATGAGTTATGATGATAAAGTTATTGAAGGTGTTAAAGAAGTCAACCTAAAGATCAATGAGTTATTAGGTGTTGATGTTCATCAGTTTAAACAAATTGTCATGATTGCTCAAGGTGAGTTTACAAAACTTATATATGCAAGTAGTGAAGAAAGAGAAAAAGTCTTAAGACATATCTTTCATAGTGAATCATTAGTATCTTTTGAAAATATCTTAAAAGAAGAAACAAAAAAATATAAAGAAAGTTATCTCTTATCAAGTCAACAAATCATTTCTCAATTCTTATTATTATCTTTACCTACAGACTTTATAAATTCCCATCAAGATGGTTTTCATCCTTCTTATATTGAAGAAGCTATTTTGGAAAACGAAAAACATAATCTTCAATATCTTGAATATCAAAAAAATGATAAAGTTCAAAAACAAGCATTTGAATTAAAATCTCAAACCTTTTATCAACAACAAAAACAAAATGAATCTATTCTAGAATATCAAAGATTATCAAAACAAAAGCAAGATTTATTATTCAAGAAAGATTATTATGCTTCTCTTCAACAAGATATTCATAAGTTAAAAGTCATTGAACAAAATCAATCTTTACTTTATCAATACAATCAAACACTTTTTAAACAACAACAAACTCATTTATCATTGCTTAATATTCAAAAACAATATCAAGATATGAAAAAAGAATTTATTGATATAGAAAAGAATTATATGAATACATCTTTATTTAATCAACAAAAAGATCAATTATTGTTAGAGATTAAAGAGATTCAACAAGCTTTATTGTTACAAGAAAAATATCAAGATATCAATAAACAATACCAACAATCTTTAAAAACATGTGATACTTTTAAACAACAATATCAAGATTTATTATCAACTCATGAAAAACTTTCTAAAAGAATGGAAAGAGATCAAGACAATGTCAATCAATTACCTGATTTACAATTAACACTTCACCAAAATGAACAAAAAGTTCAAGAAATGAATCAAAGAAGAATCTCTATTCATGAATTAAGTGATTTGTTTGATCAGTATACATCACTTCAAGATAATCATTTTACAATTATGAATAAATATCAGAAAGTCTCTCAAGAATATTTTGATATCGTTCAATCATACCAATATCAAGATGAGAACTTTAAACAACATCAAGCTGGTATTATTGCATCATCTTTACAAGTTGGACAACCATGTCCTGTTTGTGGTTCATTAGAACATCCACATAAGGCATTATTGACAACTGAAGTCTATGACGCTAAACAACTAGAAGAACTCTCACAAGCTGTTGAAAGATGCAAAGAGATTAAAGAAGATACTTATCAAGAAGTCTTATTAGAAAATGAACATATTCAGTCTATTCAAACAAGTATCCAACTCTTAAAGCAACAACTTCATATTGAAGAACAATTATCTAAAGAAGTCTTTATTCAACTTCTTTCAAATATGTTGACTTATACACAGCAAGGAGAAAAAGAATATCAAAATCTATATACTGAAGTCGAATATCTTAAAAAAGTAAAAAGATCATTAGAACAAGATCAACTTATTTTACAAGATCAAACCAAACAATTAGAAAGTACTTTAGAAAAGATACATACTTTAGAAAAAGAATTAACTTCATATCAAACACAATTAGTACAATTTGAAACATCTCCATATATTCATTCTTTATCTTTAAAAGAACAATATGAAGAAAAACAAATCACTTTAAATAAATTAGAAAAACAAATTAAAGATGATAATGAAAATTATCATCGTTGTTTAAAAGATTTATCTTTGTTAGAACATCAAGACATTCAATTGCAAGAAGAACAACAATCTTTAAATCAGTTATATAGTGAATTAGATCAACAATATCAACACTTTATTCAATCATCATTTCAAAACACTGAAGAATTTCATTATTATGAAAAGATGATAAAGACTTTACAAGATAAAGAAAAAGAATATCAAGATTATCTTATTCTTCAACAAACTTTATCTTCACAAATGAATTCTTTAAAAGATTATCAAGGATTAGAAATTGTAGATATTTCTATGCAAAAAGAAGAATTAGATATATTAGAAAAACAAAGAGAAGATGTCTTAAAAGAAATAAATGTTTGTTTGCATACTTATCAACAAAATCAATCACTTATTCAAACGATTAAGAAGACTTATCAACAAAATCAAAGCATCTTTGAAAAGTATACAATGTATCAAGATTTATCAGATATGACTTCTGGTAAGAATGCTCAAAGATTATCTTTTGAAAGATATGTTTTATCTGCTTATTTTGAACATATTTTAGAATATGCAAATATTGAATTCTTGAAGATGAGTGGTGGTCGTTATGCTTTATATCGTAAACAAGAAACAAAGGGAGCAAAACAACAAGGGCTTGATTTAAGTGTCTTAGATTATGAAACAGGGATGTTGAGGGATATTCAATCTTTATCTGGTGGTGAATCTTTTAAAGCAGCTTTATCATTAGCTTTAGGTTTATCAGCAATGATTCAAAGTTATGCTGGGGGAATAGAATTGAATACTTTATTTATTGATGAAGGATTTGGTTCTTTGGATAGTGAATCAATTGATCAAGCCTTATCAGTATTATTAGATTTAAAGAATGATAATAAGGTAATTGGAATTATTTCTCATGTGAGCGAATTAAAGGAAAGAATTTCTACTCAGATTGTAGTGGATAAAACAAAGCAAGGTAGTTTCTTACATGTAGAAAAGGATTAAGAGAATCATTTCTATAAGTGAAGATCAATTGGAATATTGATTTTCACTTTTTTGGTGTTAAAAATCATTAATCTTTGTGGCGATATGTTATAAATATAAGGAAGATTGTTTGGACATATCAACAATGTGACATTGATTTTTATAAAAATAGAAATAAAAATAGAAAAAACGAAGTATAATCATAAAAAAAATTGGTAATATAGATCGAATTATATTATAATACTCATGTATATATTATATAGATTAGGAAGGTACTTATTATGGAAAGAAAAGTAGGAACTGTTTCAAGAGGGATTCGTTGTCCTATTATTAGAGAAGGAGATAACTTAGCTAACATTGTTGTGGAGAGTGTATTAGATGCAGCAAATAGCG
>JAVWHX010000089.1:0-5791 GCA_036639875.1 Coprobacillus sp. | reverse complement strand
TGATACAATAACCTCGTTACTGGAATCTCCAAAGTAAGGAGGTGATGGTCATGTTGAGTGAAGTTATTTGCACGACAGTTCTTTCTATCGTAACATCTGTAATTGCAGGAGTTATTCTGTTTTACATATGTAAGTGGCTTGATAGAAAGTGAAATCCAAGTAATAAGCACAGAAAAGCCAGAGGTCGCACCCTCTGGCTTTTCGCGATCATGTTGAGCATGATTTGCACATCACACTAGTATATTAGCATAAGACTAGTGATAAAACAAGTATATCCACAATATTTATTCATAACAAATATTTATGATTATATATTATAAAGTTTGTTCAGTTCTTTCAATAATATCATCTTGTGTTGCCTTAGATAAAACGTTAAAGAATGCTGAGTATCCTGCTACACGAACAATTAAATCACGATGTTTTTCAGGATTGTTTTGTGCATCAATAAGTGTTTCTCTAGATACAACATTATATTGAACATGATAACCATCAAGTCTATTAAAGAATGTTCTAATCATCATTTCTAGTTTTTGTTTATTTTCTTCAGTTGATAACATTTGTGGTGTTACCTTTTGATTCAATAATACTCCACCAGTAATTTCATGAGTAGGTAATTTTGAAACAGTTTTAAACACAGCTGTTGGTCCACATTTATCCATAGCGTGAACTGGTGAGCACCCTTCTGCAAGTGGAGTTCTAGCTTTACGTCCATCTGGTGTTGCTAAAGTTCCCAACCCTTGTCCAACATTTGCTGATATTGAAGATGTTCCAGCATAACGTATTCCACCAATTGGACCTCTACCATAACGAGTACTTGGATACTTTTTGATTTCATCAATATATGAATCATATGCTTTAACCACTAATTGATCAACATAATCTTCATCGTTACCATATTTAGGCGATTCATTGATTAACATTTGTTGAATCTTTTGATTTTCTTCACTTGTAAAATCATCAACTAATGCATCCCATAACTGTTGAGGAGTTATTTTCTTTTCTTCAAAGACAAGTTTTTTAATAGCTGCTAAACTATCTGCCATATTCGCAATACCAATCTGTAATCCTGAAATAAAGTCGTAAATAGCTCCACCTTCTTTGATTGTTTTTCCTCTTCCAATACAATCCTGAGTTAATGTTGAACATAAGATATCAGGAACATCTCTTTCAGAAGCTAAATCAACTGCATTTTCAACAATCACAGATAATCGAACAATTTCTCTAATAGATTTATCCCAAGCTTCTTGTAATTCTTCAAAAGACTTCATATCATTAAAGTATCCATATCCTTTAACAAAACGTTTTCCTGAAGTAACATCTACACCATCATTCATGACAGCTAATAAAATTCTTGGGAAGTTCTGATATGACATACCTGTACATCTATATCCCCATTTCCCTGGCACTGCTGTTTCAACACAACCAATTGCTGAATAATTATAAGCATCTTCTTCTTTAACACCTAAATCCATAAAAGAAGGTATAATGATTTCATCATTATTAAATGCAGGCATACCAGTTCCAAGTTTCATAACCTCAATACATTCATTCATAAACTTTTTGTCTAGCCCTTTATAATATCTCACTGTTAAGTTTGGTTGAGGCAATTTTGTTTGAGCCACTGATTTTAAGACTAAATATGAAAGTTTATTCACAGCGTCTTTTTTATCAGAAGTTTGTCCACCAATGGTAACATTTTGATACATTGGACTTCCAGCACTACTAAATGTATGAGCCTGACTTCTAACTTTATTAATTGTTAGTGTCTTAATCCATAAGTTTGTTAATAATTCAACTGCTTGATCTTCGGTTATATTATTATTCTCTAAATCTGCTTTTAGATAAGGATACATATATTGATCAAAACGACCATATGATAAAGAATGCCCATTAGATTCAATCTGTAAAATCAACTGAATAAACCAAACAGATTGAATAGCCTCTTTAAAAGTTTTAGCAGGCCCATAAGGAACTTTTTCACAAATTTGACTCATTTCTAATAATTCATCTTTTCTTTTTCCAGATGCCTTTTCAGATAATTCCTTAGCCAAAGCACTATATCTCTCAGCATAAGTTTTTACTGCTTCAATCACAATCAATACAGCTTTGTAGAATACATACTTATCAATATTTTCAGGTACACATAAATCTAATTCAGAATTCAATTGAATAACTCTTTCTTCGTATCCTTTTAATCCAATTTCTAATAATGTTTGATAATCAACAGCTAAATGAGCATCCCCTGAGTTAAGCTTCCCTTCCATTCCAAAGAATCCAGTTTCCATAAAGACACTCACTTCATCAGGCAACAAAGCACCACCTTTTGACCTGAGGTTATTATTATCCCAAAATGGCGCAATTGAACGTAATGCTTCTTTTGTTTCTTCAGTAATATAGAAAACATCGCCATCTCTTTTTTCAAATAAATCTAATTCATTGATAACGAATTCTAATGTGTATTCTGGAAATATTGGTGCATCTTTATTTGAAGCAGCTTGATTCCCTACAATTAATGTTTCATCTTCAATATAGATTGACATTTTCTCTAATATATTCTTTAACATTAAAGCACGTTTCATAACTGCTGGTTGGTTTTGATGTTGTTGATATGTTTCTGTAACCAATAATGCTCTTTCAGCACAAATATATGGTTTCTTTTCTAAAACCTTTTCTCTAAAGTCGTTCATACGAGGTGTTAACATTCCAAAATAGTTTTGATTATCCATAAAATATCCTCCTTTTATTTCATTTGAAACTTTTTAATATTTCATTTACACATATATAATACCATATATTATTATCAAGTCAAATATAACTTAATATATAGTATGTATTTTGTTTCATATGAAAGTTTTATTTACTTTTTAATTAACACATGCTAGAATGGGATACAAAGGGAGTGGTTTTATGGATAAAGGTATAGTTTTTAATATTCAAAAATTTAGTATTCATGATGGACCTGGAATTCGAACAACAGTTTTCTTTAAAGGTTGTCCTTTAAAATGTCAATGGTGTTCTAATCCTGAATCGCAACTTAACCATATTCAAATTCTATATGACTATGATAGATGTTCACATTGTTTATCATGTGTTCATACTTGTCCCCATCAAGCTATTAAACATATAAATAATCGTATCATTATTGATTCAGATAAATGTACTGGTTGTTTACAATGTATTCGAACATGCCCAATGCATGCATTAAAAAATGAAGGAGACTATAAAACTGTAGAAGAGATTGTAAAAGTATGTTTACAGGATAAAGATTTTTATGAAGAATCTCAAGGTGGAGTCACTATATCTGGTGGTGAAGGAATGAGTCAACCACAATTTCTCAAAACTCTTGTTTCTGAGTTAAAAAAAGAAAACATTCATCTTGCAATAGAAACAACTGGTTATATTTCTCAAGATATTTTCCAAGACTTAGCTAAACAGTTTGATCTTTTACTTTTCGATGTTAAACATTATGATAGTCAAAAACATTATCTTGGCACAAATGTTCATAATAAATTAATTATTGAAAATTTAAAATGGGCTATTAATAATCAAATTGATGTTTTACCACGTATACCTGTTATCCCTGATTTCAATGATTCATTAGAAGACTCTTTAGGTCTAGCAACTTTATTAAAAGAAGTTGGTGCTTCAAGAGTTCAACTCTTACCATTCCATCAATTTGGTGAAAAGAAATATGATATGTTAAATAAAGAATATTTATTGAAAAATAAAAAAGCTCTTTATCCAGAAGATTTGAAGGATTATCAACAAATCTTTATAGATAAAGGACTTGATTGTTTCTTTTAAGGAGCTTTTTGCTCCTTTTTTTAACCAAAAATATAATCATCATTTTCCAACATATCATCGATGATTGAATGAATTATATGAGATGTTGAAAAAAGACTTATACAACAAACTTTCTTACCTGCATCTTTGCTAGAGGCTCCACAATGATAAATTTTTTCAGTATCTGTTTTGTAATCTAAAATAATAAATCTATCATGACACTTTCTATTATTCCTTTTAACAGAAAGGGTAGGATACTCTATATTAAAATTATCAAACTCAAACGCATTTAATTTTTCACTACCTCTCCCTTTATTATCAGAAAAAATAATAACATCAACACCATTTTTCTTAGCAGTCAATAAAGATAAAGTATGACAGTTAATATAATCATCAACAATATAAATAGAATGTTTAGCTTCTTTATAAATATTAATATAGGCATCATTAGCTTCAAATGGTTGGCTATCTTTAAAGACAAATTGTTTTAAATTTTCCTTAGGAATAAAACTATCTAAAATTTTATTCATAGTATCTTGGGTGTCACTCTTTGTAACCATATTTGCTTTCAAGAATTCAATTTCTTTATAATTATTATGGATTTCCTCTCTAATCTTAATATTATCTTCAATTAACGAATGTGTTATTTTAAGTATATCTGCATTACCTAATAGTTGACTATTTTCTATAAGATAATGTCTCATTTTTACAAAAGCTCTGACAATATAAATACTTTGTTTTACAGCAATAGGACTTTTTAACACTGCCGATAACTGATTAACTCCTTGTTCAGTAAAAACGTATGGTGCATATTTAATATTTGTTCCTTTTCCTTCCAAGGTCACATTTTGTGACCTTGGAAGATTCTTAGCTTCTTCTATTGTTAATTGAAACATAAAGTCTACTGGAAATCTATCTATATTCCTTTTTACTTGTTGATTCATTTTTTTGACTTCATATCCAAACAATTTTGCTAAGTCTGAATCTAGCATGACTTGTTGGCCCCTAATTACATGTATCATTTCTTGAATATCAGAATTCGTATACTCTTGTATAGTCGAATCATTTATTTCTTCCTTGTCTAAAAGTGCGACTGCTGTTTTGTTTGGAAGTTTATCTAGCATTATTTTTTCTTTATTATGTTCATCCATAAGCATCCTCTCTATTTTTTTAATATATTTATTTCTTTATATTATAATATATTCTATCTTTAGAGTCTAAGAATTTGTCGAATAATGAAAAAAAAGAATTCATCATTAATTAGATGAATTCTTGTAATTAAAGTTTGAAATTAATTAAAGATTTCTAAATTTATTAGTTCAATTTTTATAGTATTCTTTAGCCAATATACTATACATTGATACATCAATAATATTACCCTTATTATTAATGTCTGCTTCTCGTAAAGTACCTTCATATTTTAGCCCACACTTCAGCATAACTTTTCCAGAATTAGGATTTTTAGTATCATGTTGTGCTTCTATTCTATTTACTTCTACCTGCTCAAAAAGAAATGAGATAATTGCAGAGAACGCCTCAGATGTAATTCCCTTATTCCACCATTTAGCTCCAATACAATAACCAATATGCACTAAATTTAATTTTTCATCTTGATCAACAACACTAATTGTACCAATTGGCTCATTATTTTCTTTTAAAACAATTGCCCACTGATAGAAGTCTTTATTTATATAATTATCAATCCATATACTCATAAGACTTTTTGTGACTTCTACATTTTGATGCGCTGTCCAACGTAAGAATTTAGTTATTTTATTATCACTTGTTCAATTTTTAAAAGCAATAGCACTATCATCTAAATCAAATTGTCTTAATATAAGTCTATTTGTTTCAAGTAATATCGTTCCCTTATGATTCATATACAATTCCACCTCTATATTAAATTATTTAATATAGATTATAACATATTCCATTGATAAGGAAATTATATATTATACTTTACTTTAATAACTTCTGTTTTATTCTCTCTATTACACTTTCACTTAAC
>JAVWHX010000088.1:0-6543 GCA_036639875.1 Coprobacillus sp. | reverse complement strand
AGATCTCCCTTTAACTTTACTTGAATAAACAATACCTGATTTATTTAATTCTTTTTCAGATACTTCAGTAATATTTCCATTTTCATCCATAGTAGAAAAATAATTATCTTCATTAAGTGTTTCAGTTGCTACACTTCCATCATTCACTTGTGTTTCCTTCGCATTTACGCTATATCCAATCGTTACAGCAATCATACATATTGCTACTAATGAAATTGTTAATTTACTTACTTTTTTCATACGTTGTACCTCCATAATTCTTTTTTATGAACTCTCTTCATTATACAATATATTGCATATTTCTTCAATAAAATGGTAACACTTTCTAAATTATGTGAAAGAAAATATACATTATATGACAATAAAAGGAAATACATTCAATATATTTCCTTCTACAACCTATTTTAAGTCCTCTAAATTATATGGAGTTTCTTGATAAACATAATAATTCAACCAATTCGCAAATAACAAATATGCATGTGATCTCCATTTGACTTGAATTTCACTATCAATATCATCATCTAAGTAATAATTCTTTGGCATTTCACTGACAATATCAGGATTAGCTATATCCCTTCTATATTCTTTATCCAGTGTTTCTGGATCATATTCAGGATGACCCGTCACAAAGAAACGTTTACCATCTTTTGATGCAACAAGATAAACTCCAGCATCTTTAGATTCAGCAAGAATATCTAAATCTTTTATTTTCAATATATCTTCTTTACTGACTGTCGTATATCTAGAATGAGGAGCATAAAACTGATAATCAAATCCTCTCAATATTTTTCTTTTCATCTTATCAACGTTTGTATGATGGAGATAAACTCCAGTTAATTTATGATCTAACAAATGTTTAGAAACATTATAAAAATAATGTAATGATGCTTGAGCAGCCCAACAAATAAAAAAACAACTAAATACATTTGTTTTAGACCATTCTAATATATCAATTAATTCATTCCAATAATCAACGTCTTCAAATTCTAATTTTTCTACTGGAGCACCAGTAATAATCAAACCATCATATCTATTTTCTTTAACTTCACTAAAAGTTTTATAAAATGCTAATAAATGTTCTTTTGATACATTTTTTGATTCATGACTTTCCATGTGTATCCAATCTACTTCTGTTTGTAAAGGAGTATTAGATAACAACCTTAACAATTGAGTCTCAGTAGTTATTTTTGTAGGCATAATATTTAATATAAGTAGTTTTAAAGGACGAATTCTTTGAGTTGTTGCTCTGGTTTCATCCATAATAAATATATTCTCTTTTTTTAAAACTTTAGCTGCTGGTAAATGATCAGGTATTTTTATTGGCATAGACTGACACCTCTTTCGTTATCTTATTTTAGCATATTTTTATATAGACTTGTATATTTTTTTAATATAGAATATTGTAAAGGAGAATTTATTATGAGAGAAAAATTGATTGAAAAATACAAAGAAACATTATTGAATATTTATGATAAGTCACAGTTAAAGAATTGTAGTTATGATTATGTATTGGTTTTTAAAGAACATAATGAAGAAGTTGTTGATAATATGTTATTTATTGGATATAAGGATTTCTTTGAAAAAGACTTATTAACAATGCCTATTGTTCCCATTAGAAAACCTTTAAAATTATTAACTTATCAGGATGGAATGAATATCCTCAAAAAGATTGCTTATGGAACTTTATCAATTACAAATGAGATACCTTACTGTTTTGGTATTACTCACTTTGTTGTTGATGGAAAACTTTATTTTCATACAGGATATAAAGGTTTGAAGATAAATGGAATTAATAAACTTGCTTGTTTTCATGTCATTGAGGATTTAGGTATTAATCCATCTGCTGCAACTCAAAACTTCCAAAGTGTTATCATTTATGGAACTTTAAAAGAAGTTAAAGAAAATAAAAAAGAATTAATTGATGCTTTATTAGTGACATATTGTCCACATCATCAAAAAACTCTAAATAAACAAAGTATTGAAAACACTTTGGTTTTAGAGTTAACTATTGATCATATGGATGTAAAACGTCATTATCATTAAAATGATATAAGTTCATTAAAAGCTTGAACGATAAATACATCGCTCATTCCTGCTAAATAGTCAAGAATACTTTTTTCCATTGCTTGAGAATCATTAACAAAATCATAAACGATTTTGTTTTTGTATTCTTTTTTTCTTGGATAATGATTAAGATTAGCATACTTATCTAACCATTTTAAATAATGAGTAATTAACTTTGGATATTGATTCTTATCATTATTTAAAGCAACAATCATATCTTCTTGTAATGAATAATCATAAAGAAAATCAAAAATAGATTCTAAGATTAATGCAACATACTTTTGATGCACTTGAACTCTCTTTATTAAATAGATATTTTCATAATTAAACTTCATAATTGTTTTCATAATCAAAAGAGCTTGATCTGATACCCCTATCCCATCTTCTACAGATGAGTTAGCAATAACATCATGAATGAAGTAATTAACTATAGATCCATTATTAATTGCTGTAAACTGATGTACACTTATTTTATTCAATTCATTTCTTAAATCATCTAGCTTTTCTTGTTTTAAAATATTTAATCTTAAAGCATCTTCAATATCTCTTGCAAGATATGCAATTTTATCTGACATCTTGACAACACAACCTTCATATGTAAATGGATTATATTGTCCAGCATATTCATAATCTGATAAATCAACAGCTATATCTCTTTTTTGAATATACTTTTGATTCATTTCACCACAATGAGAAATAATGCCATCACGTGTTGCATATGTTAAATCCAAATTATGATAATTGTGTTCGTTATCTTCTAATATTTCAATATCATCTACAAAATGCAAACTGTTTTTTTCATGCCAAAACTTCTTTAAACCATGTTCCTTAGCAATATTTGTAAGAATAGTTTCACCACCATGACCAAAAGGTGCATGCCCTAAATCATGTCCTACAGCAATTGATTTTGTAAGTTCTGTATTTAAACCAAGTTCTTGAGCAATCGTATAAGATACTGATTCAACCAAATTAACATGTTCGCTTCTTGTACAAACATGATCATCTTCAACTGCAAAAAATACTTGAGTTTTATGTTTTAATCTTCGATATGCTTGTGAAAATATAATTCTTGTATAATCACGCCCAAACTCACTTCTTTTATCATTTCTTCTTTGATAGATTGATTCTATTCTTTGAATAGCGATTAAGTAATCTGGATTATTTTCATTCATTGCGTATTTTTCAAATTTCTTATTTTCCATTAACTCCACCTCTATAGTATGTTATACTAAATGAGAGGTGAAATCAATGAATAAAGATTTATTTATAGATCAAATATATGCATTACTTAAGGATGAACCAAATGTTATTGCTAATCTATCTAATGTAAGTGCTTTTCTTAATCAATCATTTGACAATATCAACTGGGTGGGTTTCTATCTTGTTGAAGGCAATGAACTTGTACTGGGCCCTTTTCAAGGTAGAGTCGCATGTACAAGGATTCCAATTGGAAAAGGTGTTTGTGGTGTAGCAGCTTATCGACGTGAAGTGATTAGAGTTGCTGATGTTCATCAATTTATTGGACATATTGCATGTGATAGTGCAAGTAAAAGTGAAATTGTATTGCCTATTATAGTGAATGAAGAACTGATAGGCGTTCTTGATATTGATTCTCCTGATTTTAACCGTTTTGAAAAATGTGATGAAGACTTATTAGTCAAAGTTGTGTGTGCAATTAGAGAATCAGTGTTTGAAAGAGATAATTAAAAAAGATGATGCTGTGATTATATCACTATAGCATCATCTTTTACGTTTATTTTGTAGCAGTTTCTACTAATGCAACAACTTCTTCCATTGTTCCACAGTTTAAAGCTTTATTAGCTAATTCAGTCATTTCAGCTTTAGAAAGACTTCTAATTAACTTTCTTTGTGCTAATACAGATGTAGCAGACATTGAGAATTCATCTAATCCTAAACCGATTAGTAAAGGAGCAGCCAATGCTTCACCAGCCATTTCTCCACACATTCCAGTCCATTTTCCTTCTTTATGAGCAGCATCAATAACATTCTTAACCAATCTAAGAATAGATGGATTGAATGGTTGATATAGGTAATTAATAGTACTTGACATTCTATCAGCAGCAAATGTATATTGAATTAAATCATTTGTACCAATTGAGAAGAAATCAACTTCTTTAGCAAATTGATCAGCCAATACAGCAGCTGCAGGAATTTCAATCATAATACCTACTTGAATAGTATCAGAAACTTTAATTCCTTCTTTTACTAATTTATCTTTTTCCTCCATTAAGATTGCTTTAGCTTTTCTAAATTCATCTAAAATAGCAATCATAGGGAACATGATTCTTAAATCACCATATACTGAAGCTCTCAGTAATGCTCTTAATTGAGTTCTAAAAATATCTTCTCTTTGGAAACATAAACGAATAGCACGTACACCTAAGAACGGATTCATTTCTTTTGGCATATCGATTGCAGCAATTTCTTTATCTCCACCAATATCTAAAGTTCTAACAACAACAGGTTTACCATCTAATCCTTCTAGAACCGCTTTATAAGCTTCAAATTGTTCATCTTCTGTTGGTAACTCAGCAGATTCCATATATAAGAATTCAGTTCTATATAAACCAACACCCTCAGCCCCATTTTCTTTAACTGCATCAAGATCTTTAGGAGATCCAATATTTGCAACTAATTCAACATGATGACCATCAGTTGTTTCAGATTTTTCATTAACCATTTTCTTTAATTCATTTTTATAATCTAAATATTCTTGACGTTTAGCTTCATATTCTTTAATAGTTGCTTGATCAGGATTAATAAAAATTTCACCAGCAATACCATCAAGAATAACCATATCTCCTTCTTTAACTTCTTCAGTAATTGTATTTGTTGCAACAACTGCAGGAATTTCCATAGATCTAGCTAAAATAGCAGAGTGAGATGTTCTACCACCAATGTTAGTAGCAAACCCTCTAACTAAATTTTTATTTAACTGCGCAGTATCAGATGGTGTTAAATCTTCAGCAATAATTACAACTTCTTCACTAATTAAAGTTGGATTAGGTAAAGTTTTTCCTAATAAATTAGCAATTAATCTTCTAGATACATCTCTAATATCAGCAGCTCTTTCTCTAAAATATTCATCATCCATACCTTCAAACATCATAATAAACATATTTGCAACATCATTTAATGCAGTAGCTGCATCATCATTGTTGTTTTTAATTTTATCTTCAACTTGAGTTTGTAATTCAGGATCACTCAAAACCAATGCATGAGCATCAAAGATAGCTGCTTCTTCCTCACTTAAATTCTTAGCAGCTGCTTCCTTAATCATTTCTAAGTCTTTCTTTACTTCTTCTACAGCTTTGCTGTATCTAGCAATTTCAGCCTCAATATCAGTAATTGTTTGTTTTGTTACTGTTAAATCTGGCATATCTAATTTATAAGCTTTTGCAATAGCAATACCATTAGATGCCGCAATTCCTTTAATCATTGTCATTTTGATTTACCTCCATTATATAGACCTATTTTACCCTATTTTGCTAGGAAAATAAAGGTTAAAATGAATTATTTCACATTAAATAAGTTTTCAAAATATGAAAATATACCTTTAATTTAATTTCTCTTTGTTATATAATAAAACTATACATAGGAGGGACGAAAATGAAAGTTATTATTACAAAAAATTATGAAGAAGCAAGTCAAAAAGCATGTGAAATTATGCTTGAAGTTGTAAAGAGTAATCCTAGTGCTAATTTAGGAATGGCTACAGGATCTACACCAGTGAGAATGTATGAGTTAATGAGAGAAGATCATAAGAAAAATGGAACTTCTTATAAAAATATTAAATCATTTAATTTAGATGAATATTTTGGATTAGAACAATCTCATCCACAAAGTTATCATTACTTTATGTGTGAACATTTATTTAATGGAATTGACATTAATATGAATAATGTCCATGTACCTAAAGGTCAAGGAAACATTCAAGAAGAGTGTGATTCTTATAACAAATTACTTAGTGAAAACCCAGTTGATATTCAATTATTAGGAATTGGTTCAAACGGACATATTGGTTTTAATGAACCAGGAACTGATTTTGATTCAGTAACACATAAAGTTGATTTAAAACAATCTACAATTGAAGATAATGCACGTTTATTCTTTGATGGAAAAATTGATGAAGTACCAAGACATGCTGTCAGCATGGGAATCAAAAATATTATGCAAGCTAAAAAAGTATTAATGATTGCTTGTGGTGATGGAAAAGCAGACGCTGTATATGGAATGGTTGAAGGTCCTAAGACAACTGATTTACCTGCTAGTGCATTACAAGATCATCAAGATTGTATTCTTATCGTTGATGAAGCAGCTGCTAAACTATTAAAAAAATAAACTACCGTTTGGTAGTTTTTTTATGTCTAAATTGGCTTAAAAAAAGGGTAAAAAAAAGCCTCAAACCAAAAGGAAGAGGGATAAAAAAAAGAACCGGCAGCTTGCTATTGTTGCAGT
>JAVWHX010000087.1:0-6555 GCA_036639875.1 Coprobacillus sp. | reverse complement strand
AAGAGGAGGGCATTTATGTATAAAGTAAATAAAGCTGAGTTTGTATTATGTGCAGCATGGAAATCACAATGGCCAGAAGCTGATTTACCAGAAATATGTTTAGCTGGTAGAAGTAATGTTGGTAAATCAAGCATGATTAACGCTATTACCAATTATGGTAAACTTGCTAAGGTTTCGGGGACACCTGGTAAAACAAGAACATTAAACTTCTTTAATATTAATGATGAGTTAAGACTTGTCGATGTACCAGGATATGGTTATGCAAAAGTGAATGTGAAGATCAAGGAAAGTTTTGGTGATATGATTGATACTTATTTAAGTGATCGAGAAACTTTAAAAGGTTTGGTATTGATTGTTGATTATCGTCATAAACCAACACGTGATGATCGTGAAATGTATACTTATGCAAAACATTATCATATTCCAGTGATTGTTGTTGCTACAAAAGAAGACAAAATCAAAAGAAATGATTTAAAAAAGAATGAAAAAATGATTAAAGAAACATTAGGGTTTAATGTCAATGATCGTTTTGTTAGATTTTCTAGCTTAAATAAAGTAGGTATTGATGATGTTTGGGACGCTATTATTGATTTATGCCAAAAATAATTTATTAACAAAAATAATGGTTTGGTATATAATAAGTTTGTAATAGGGGGAAGATATAAAATGATACATATTATGTTGTGTTGTGCATCCGGAATGTCAACAAGTTTACTTGTTGAAAAGATGAAAAAAGCAGCTAAGGAAAAACAAATTCAAGTTGATATTTGGGCAGTTGGAACTCATGAAGTCAGGGAACAAGCTTCTAAAGCAGATATTATCTTATTAGGACCTCAAGTGAAATATGCTCAAAAGAGAATTGAAGAAGAGGCACTTGGTAAACCAGTTAAGAATATTGGGATGAGAGAATATGGTATGATGAATGGTGCTGCTGTATTACAACAAGTTCTAGAAATATTAGAAAAGAAATAAGAAAGTCTTATTTCTTTTTTTCATATTTGTCATAGATTTAGCATACATTTTTGATAGGAGGGAATGTATGCAAAAAATATATTTTAATAAACTAGTGGATTTAAATCATAAGTTAAAGGAATTGGTTTCTATCTCAGTTGATGAATCTATTAATTATAAAATGGAAAATCAAGGAATGAGAGCAGTGGGAAGTGTTATTATTAATGGTGAATATAAAGATCAAGAGGAAAAGAATGCTTTTCAAGAGTCGATTGATTTAGATATATTGGCGACCTTTGATAAAATAAGTGATAAGCGTGATTTTCATGTTAAGGTAGAAGATTTTGATTATTCTTTTCAAGAAGGAAATTTAATGTTGGTTATTCAAGCATGTATTTATGGAGTCATTGATGATGAGGATCGTGTGATTGAAACAACAATAAATCGTGAGAAAAAAGATGAAGATGTTGTTGAAGAGATTGAACAGCTATTAAGAGAAGAGGAGATTGAAGTGAATGAACCTGTTGAGGAAAAGAAGATTATTGAAGAAGAAATATTAGTTGAAAAAGTAGAACCTAAAATAGTTCAAGAAGAAGATGACGATATTGGTACTTATTATTTATATATAGTTAGAGATGGAGATAGTTATCAATCGATTGCTGCCCATTATCAATGTGATGAGTATAAGTTGAAAAATTATAATCATGAACGTTCTCTATCTAAAGGAACCATCGTCATTATTCCATATTATTCATGAAAGAGCTTTTAACAGATTATTATTCCATTCAGGTTATTGGCATTATTAAAGTAACAGACAAAGTTTATAAAATTAAATGTGATAATGGATATTATGCTGTTAAAATAGTTGAAAGTAGACAAATTGAACAAGTTTATGAATATATAGAAACATTACGCATAAAATGTTTTATTCAAATCTTGATCAATAAAAACAATGAAATATTAACTCCTTTTCATCAAAATTATCTATATTTAATGCCATATATAGAAAACAGTGTTGGATTGTTAAAAGAAGTCAAAATTAAATTTTACTTTGAAACACTTGCTTATTTACACTATAACAGTTTTTACTTTACTAAGATTAATCAACAATATTTTGATAATTTAAAAAATGATATTTTAAAAATCATTAATGAAAGAACAATATATTATCAACAAATGATTAAGAATTTTGAAGATGTTATTATTCGTTCGCCTAGTCAATGGATGCTCGTGATGAATTACTATCGTATTTATGAAGCGTTATGTAGTTCTAGACAGTATTTGTCACAATACTTAGAACATACAAAAAATTATACTCAAATCAGAGTGTGCTTAAATTATAAACATTTTGATTATAACCATATAGCTCTTAAAGATCGTTTGTTATTGTCTATTGACAATGTTTGTATTGATTTACCAATATATGATTTATTTGACATCTATCAAAGAATTCCAGATATACTTTTTGATTTGGATTGTTTCTGTGATTATTATTTTAAGAAGATTGAATTAAAAGAAGATGAGAAATTACTATTATGTTGTTTGATGAATATTGTACCAATTATAGAATACGGTCAAGATGAGATTGAAAACATTATAAAATTATCAAGATTGTTATATTATTTAGATTCGGTTCATAACTTTATTGCTCAATTATAATTGACTTTCAATATAACCTTTGTTAAAATAAGTATACGTTGAAGAGGAAGAGTATATTTTGTATTCTTGTAGAGAGTCTCTGGTTGCTGAAAAGAGATAGAAGAAAAAATAGAAGGTAGCCTTGGAGTATGTTTATTGAAGCAATGTAGGTAAACACGTATAACTGCGTTAAAGTTTAGAGGTATACAAACATGTATACAAATTAAGGTGGTACCACGAACATTCGTCCTTATGCGAATGTTCTTTTTTATTCAAGGAGGAAAAGAAAGATGGATTGGAAAATATTTTTAGTTTGGATATTAAGTGCGTCAATGTTTATTTTTCTTGGTTATTTTTTCACTCAAAGAATGAGAAAAAATAAAGAACTAAGAAGAAAAGCTCAAATTGCTTATGAAGAGAGAAAAACACGTTATACTTATTTGAAACCAGGCATTTTTGACGAATGTCCTAAAGAAGATGTAAGTGCAGCAGCATTGTTTCATTGTATGAGAAAAGAAGATGAAGATTTTGATCATTATTTTGAAAAAATGAATGAAAGTGAAAAGACGATTTATGGAATTTATCAAGTCAGTCTTTCTTTAGAAGGACAAGGGGCTTCATTACATAGTTTCTTTTTAAGTCCAGCAAGTCGTCCATTTGTGGAAAATATTGTGGAAACTTTTGAAAGAGTAGATGCTCATGATATTGCGACATTAATGGTTGCTGCAAAGAGATTTGCGGAAATTATTGAAAATAATGAAGAAGATGACGAAGAAGATGAAGAATTAGGGGATTTTTCAAGATATAACTTTTCAGATTTTACACAAGAGTTTAGATCATTGGTTTCTACAACTAATTTAAATGAAAAGTTAATCCGTTTTATCTTGGATCATAAAGAAGATTTCTATGATTATGATATTCCACAAGTTGAAGAAGGTAGGGATGAAGAAAATGAAGGAATTAGCGAGTAAGTATGACCATTTAACAGTTGAAAATGGTAAATATAAAGAATGGATTTCTAAAAAGTATTTTGAAGCAGGTGATATTGAAAAGAAACCATATAGCATAGTTATACCACCACCTAATGTTACAGGGAAACTTCACTTAGGACATGCGTGGGATACAACACTTCAAGATATGATTATTCGATATAAGAGAATGCAAGGTTATGATGCTTTGTGGTTACCAGGTATGGATCATGCTGGAATTGCAACTCAAGCAAAAGTAGAAGCACGTTTAAGAGAAGATGGTATTTCTAGATATGATTTAGGAAGAGATAAATTCTTGGATAAAGCTTGGAGTTGGAAAGAAGAGTATGCCTCTATTATTAGAGCACAATGGGAAAAATTGGGATTATCGTTAGATTATTCTAAGGAACGTTTTACTCTTGATGAAGGATTGAGTGATGCGGTGAAGACTGTTTTTGTTGATTTGTATGAGAAGGGTCTTATTTATCAAGGTGAACGTATTATTAATTGGGATCCAGTTCAAAGAACTGCTTTATCAAATATTGAAGTTATTCATAAAGAAATTAATGGACATATGTATTATTTTAAATATCAAATTGTTGATTCAGATGAAATGTTAGTTATAGCAACAACTCGTCCTGAAACAATGTTTGCTGATCAAGCTATCTTTGTGCATCCAGATGATGAAAGGTATACTCATTTGGTTGGTAAAAAAGCAATTAATCCAGCTAATGGAGAAGCTCTTCCAATTATGGCTGATAGTTATATTGATATGAGTTTTGGGACTGCAGTTATGAAATGTACTCCAGCTCATGATCCAAATGACTTTGCACTTGCTAAAAAATACAATCTCGCAATGCCGATTTGTATGCATGATGATGGAACAATGAATGAAATGTGTCATAAGTATAATGGGATGGATCGTTTTGAATGTCGTGAGGCTTTACTGAAAGATTTTGAAGCTGACGGGGTTGTTGATCATATTGAAGAACATATTCATCAAGTAGGACATTCTGAAAGAAGTAATGCTATTGTTGAGCCATATTTATCAAAACAATGGTTTGTTAAAATGGAACCTCTTGCTACGGCTGCTTTAAAGAATCAAGAAACTGATGATAAAGTTAATTTTGTTCCTCAACGTTTTGAAAAAACATTTAATCAATGGATGGAAAATATCGAAGATTGGTGTATTTCTAGACAACTTTGGTGGGGACATCAAGTTCCAGCTTGGTATCATAAGGAAACTGGTGAAATCTATGTTGGAAAAGTTGCACCTAGTGATATTGAAAATTGGAAACAAGATGAAGATGTTTTGGATACGTGGTTTTCGAGTGCTTTATGGCCATTTTCAACATTAAATTGGCCAAATACTGAAGACGAATTATTTAAACGTTATTTCCCAACAAGTACATTAGTGACAGGTTATGATATTATTTTCTTCTGGGTTTCTCGTATGATTTTCCAATCATTAGAATTTACTCAAGAACGACCTTTTAAAGATGTCTTAATTCATGGGCTGATTCGCGATGAACAAGGAAGAAAGATGTCTAAGTCACTTGGCAATGGAGTTGATCCAATGGATGTTATTGATGAATATGGAGCGGATACGTTACGTTTCTTCTTAACAACTAACTCAGCGCCTGGAATGGATTTAAGATATACTCCTGAAAAACTTGAGTCATCATGGAATTTTATTAATAAAATTTGGAATTCAGCAAGATTTGTTTTGATGAATATTGATGAAGATATGAAATTTGAGGATTTGAGTTTTACTTATTTAAATCTTTCTGATCAATGGATTTTAAATCGTTTAAATGATGTTATTAAATCTGTTGATGAAAATATGGAGAAGTATGAATTTGTGAATGTAGGTAGTGAACTTTATAATTTTATTTGGGATGATTTTTGTTCTTGGTATATTGAATTATCTAAGGTTCACTTAAATAGTGATGATTTGATGGAAAAAACTGCTGCACAAGAGACTTTGGTTTATGTTTTAAATGCTATTGTTAAATTGTTACATCCATTTATGCCATTTGTAACTGAAGAAATATATCAAAGTATTCCTCATTTAAAAGAATCAATTTGTATTGCTGAATGGCCAGTAGTTCAAAATGACTTTACAAATACAAATATTAATAATAAGTTTGTATACTTATTTGATATTGTTAAGGGAATTAGAAATATGCGTGCACAATATACAATTAAGAACTCTATTGAGATTTCTTATAGTATTCAAACAAAGGATGAAGAGCTTTCTTCATTGTTGGAAGATCTTGCACCATATATTGATAAGTTAGGTCATGCAACTTGTATTGGTTATAATGTTGAAACATCTCAAAATGTAGCAACTGAAATGATCAAAGGCGGACATGCATTAATTATTGAATTAGGTGATTATGTTGATATGGAAGCTGAGAAGTCAAAGTTAAATGATGAATTAAAAAAATTGACTGGTGAAATCAAACGTTGTGAAGGGATGTTATCTAATCCAAACTTCACAAATAAAGCCCCTGCAGATAAAGTAGAAGCTGAAAAGAAAAAACTAGAAGATTATCAATCTAAGTTTGATACAATCAAACAAAAGATTGAAAATATGTAAAGATGCAAAAAAAATTGCATCTTTTTTTATTTTTTTGAAGAAAAATGCCAAAAAAATGCGTATATAGAAGTAAGGGGCTATGAAGAAAGGAAAAAGATTATGAAAGAATTAAGTTTAAATGAACAATATACAATTCAAGGAGGAGGGTTTATTTTAACAGGGTTATTTTATCTTCTTTTAGGAGCTGGATTATACAAAATCATTACATCTAAGAGAGGTCGTATTTCAGTTCCTAGACTTATTCAATTAGAATGGGGGAATTAATCCGAAAGGCACTAAGTGCCTTTCATATTTTATTGATTTAGTGCATAGAATAAGTGAGCTAACTATATTAAAATCAAGTGATTTTTAATAATTAGTGGAAATATATTTTAGAACCTTGAAAAGTGAATAAAG
>JAVWHX010000086.1:0-7101 GCA_036639875.1 Coprobacillus sp. | reverse complement strand
AAATACTCTAACGAATTCATAAAACCATAAAACTCAGGAACATCAGGTAAATAACCAATAAAACGATTTGTATCAGTTTGCCCATAAGTGACTTCTTCGTTGCATACCTTAATAGAACCACTATCTTTTTTTAATAAACCTAATATCATCTTCATTGTTGTTGTCTTACCAGCACCATTTTGTCCAATAAAACCAAATATCGTATTCTCTGGAACAACAAGATTTAGATCTTTAATAACAGTATGAGAACCAAAACTTTTTGAAAGATGATTGATTTCTAGTATATTCATTCGTCTTCACCTTTGCCAATAGTAAAATATAATATTGGACCAATAATCTGTATAAATAAACAAACAACTATCCATATTGCACGATTACCACATTTATAATGAGGATGTCTAATGACATGAATAACAGAAACAAGAGCTAATGTTAAAATTAAAATAATTAACGGAATCAAATAAACAATATAATCCATAATAAAATCCTCCTTTTATATCCTCTCTTTATGACTTAACATAAAGAAATATCCACATTCAGTTAATAAAACAATCACAATCATCACGACAACAATAACTGAATAAATAGCAGTCATGAATAAAGAGACCAATAACAATATACCAAATATAACAAATGAATAACCTATCCATCTTGTTAATTGTCTTTGTTTCTTTTCATCCATTATCATAAAATATGACTTTAAATAATAAGTTGTGGTTTTAGGAATATAGTTCCCAACAACAATAAAGATAATAGAAATAATAAAGCATACATATAATCTTACATCCAATTGATTTCCTAGTGCTATCATAAGTGTTATCGTATACATACTAAGACTTATGATTGGAACAATGCCTTTAGAAACATACTCGATTTTAGGCTTATAGTGCTTATTCTTTTTTGAAAGATCACTTACAATACAACAAACAATCTGCATAAGTGCCAATCCAATAGGGAATAAGAATAAAACAATATTTTTATCCATATATGAATCAGGATTATTATGAAAATCAAAATGGATTGCAATACTTTGTGGAACATCTTGATAATAAATCAACCCTAATAGTATAGGAAATAAACATATCATAGATGTTATAATTAATAATTTCCAATTAATTTTCTCCATCAGTTTTTCCTCCTAACTGTTCAATCCAAACAAGAATATCTTCAAAAACAGATAAATTTAAATCATAGTAAATAAAATTCTTATGTTTATCTTCAACAATCAATCCTGCTTTTTTTAATTGAGAAAGATGATAAGAAACAGTTGCTTGTGTTAAATTAAATTTTTCAGCTATATCACCAGCCGACATCTTTCCATCCTTTAATAAATCAAGAATATTTCTTCTGACAGGATCTGAAATTGCTTTTAATGTATCTGTGATAGCCATTGAATCACTCCTCTATTTAGAATTCTATCTAAATAGATTATAACTCTTTTTATACAATATTCAATATCTATTTAGAAATATTTCTAAATAGGTGAAATAAAAATAATACCGAAGTATTATTTTTAGATTAAACTATGTTTTTTCATTGAATTATAAATACCATCATCAACAATATCATCAGTCACTTCATCAGCAATAGCTTTTAAACCATCTTTAGCATTACCAACAGCAATTCCATACTGACAATATTCAAGCATATCTACATCATTCATACCATCCCCAAATGCATATGTATTTTCTTTAGGAATACCAAGATGATTAATTAATGCCTCAATAGCTGATGCCTTATTAACACCTTCAACAGATAACTCTCCACTTTCATCTCCAAAAATAGGAACTGTACAATGAATAACATTAAATTCTTTTTCAAATTCATCTTTGATTGCCGTGAAAGGGATACCTTCTTTTTCTAAGAAACAAATTTTATTAACGTCATCTCTATGCATATCATAACCTTCTTTTAAAGAAGGAATGAAATGACTAGGTTCTTGTTCTTTCTTTTTTCTTGCTGCTGGATCATTTTCTAAATCACCATACATAATTGTTTCTAATCTTTTCACAAGATTTTTACTTGCAAATAAACCACCATTACTTTCAATATAATAATCAAAATTATGATTATCAAAATAATCAACAACATGGTTAATAGATTCTTGAGATACTTTTTTATGATAAAGCATTTCATCACCAATTTCTACAAAACCACCACCAGCACCAATAATACCATCAAAACCAACTTCTAAAATATGATCATAAATCTCTGCTTTACTTCTACCAGTACATAAAAAACAAAGATTTCCTTTTTGTTTTGTGAGTTGTATTGCTTTGATTGTTGATTCAGGGATATATTCTCTAGCAGGTCTTACATCTACCAAAGTTCCATCAACATCAAAGAAAATAATATTTTTTTCCATAAACGATCCTCCGTGGCAATATTATAACGAAAATGGAAATAAAAATCTCTTATTTTCAAAAAATGTAATTAATCTTTATTTCTTTATAAAAAGGAGTACAATAAACAAAGTAAGTGGGGGTAATTATGAAGAGGAAGAAAACTGTTAATTTAATAAGTGGTCCTATTGCAAAATCAATATTTTGGTTTTCAATGCCATTATTAGTAGGGAATTTATTTCAACAATTATATAATACAGTTGATGCTTATGTTGTAGGGAACTTTGTAAGTAAACAAGCATTAGCAGCTGTTGGAGCATCTTCGCCAATTATCAATATGTTAATTGGGTTCTTTATGGGATTAGCAACTGGTGCGGGGGTTATCATTGCTCAGTATTATGGGGCTGGAGATGAAAAGAACTTAAAGAAAGCCGTACACAGTTCTTCAGCATTAACACTTGTTATGGCAGTTGTTTTAACCGTTATTGGAGTATTAGGAACTAATCCTATGTTACATGCCATTGGAATACCGGCTGATGTGTTTCCTGAATCATCTACATATTTATCTATCTATTTTATGGGGATTACTTTTGGTCTTATTTATAATATGGGTGCAGGGATATTAAGAGCAATGGGTGATTCAAAACGTCCACTTTATTTCTTAGTTGTTGGATGTGTTGTGAATATTGTTTTAGATTTTCTATTTGTTAAGTATTTAAGATGGGGCGTTGCAGGGGCAGGATATGCAACATTAATTGCTCAAGCCATTAGTGCTATCTTAGTTGTTATTGTGTTAATGAAAAGTGAGGGACCTCATCGTTTATTTATCAAACAAATTCGTTTTCATTGGATTATCTTAAAGAAGATTATTATGATTGGTTTACCAACTGGTTTACAACAAAGTATTGTTTCATTATCAAATGTTATTGTTCAATCCTATGTCAATGCCTTTGGCTCTAGTGTGGTTGCTGGATATTCAGCAACTATCCGTATTGATGGTTTTGTCAATTTACCATTACAAAGTTTTAATATGGCAATTACAACATTTGTTGGACAAAACATCGGTGCTAAACAATATGATCGTGTAAAAAAAGGAACAAAGTCTGCTTTGATTATGAGTATTACAGTTACATTATTAATGTCACTAACATTATTCTTATTTGGTAAAGATTTTATTGCGATATTTAATAGTGAAGCTGATGTTATTCAAGCAGGTTGGACTATGCTATTAGCATTTATACCTTTCTATGTTTTCTTACCAATTAATCAAGTTTATAATGGTGTATTAAGAGGTGCTGGAAAATCATCTATACCAATGTATATTATGGTGTTTAACTTTGTTATTCTTAGACAAATCTATTTGGCTATTATTACCAAAATAACAAATGATGTATACTTTGTATTTATGGGTTGGTCCTTTACATGGGTGACTTGTGCAATTATGTTTATTATATATTATTATAAAGTCAATTGGTTACCAAAAGAAGAGAGTCCTCGTTAGGGCTCTCTTCTTATAATATTTTTTGTTTATTTATTTGTGGTTTGATATATGTTTGTTTATCAAATTCATCAAACTGTGTTAAAAATTCAATCACTTGATTTGTTAAATAAGTAGGAGTAGAAGCACCAGAAGAAACGGCTGCTTTTTTCTTTCCCATTAAAGTTTGAATATCTAAATCATCAATACTTTCAATCATATAAACATTTCTATTTTCACTCGCAATAGAAGCAAGTTTTTGAGTGTTGTTAGAATGTGGATCACCAACAATAAAAACAATATCTACATCTTGATCCATATTCTTTATTGCTTCTTGTCTGATTTTAGTAGCTGTACATGTTTCTTTTGCAATCTCGACATGGGGAAGAATTTCTTTAGCATACTCACAAAGATCAAAGACATCATATAAAGACATTGTTGTTTGATTAGTGATTATATAATGTTTACTTTTATCTATCAATTCAATATCATTTTTACAAGTTATCAAGTGAATCTTATCTTCATCAATAAGAATTGCACCTTCAGCTTCAGGATGTCCTTTTTTACCGATATATAAGATTTCATAATCTTGACTTAATTTATCTTTAATCAATTCATGTGTCTTAATAACATCTAAACATGATGCATCAATAACATTTAATCCTTTATCTTTTGCTTTATGAAAGACTTGTTCTCCAGCTCCATGAGCAGTAATAATAATTGTTCCATTATCAATTTCATCTAATAGTTCTAATCTTGTTTTTTCTTTATGATCAATCGTTTGAACACCTAATTCTTTTAAAGCATTCACTATATATTGATTATGAACAATCATTCCTAATATATAAATAGGACCATCTGATTCACTGGCTTTTTTAACAATATCAATAGCTCTTACAACACCTTTACAATATCCTCTAGGAGTAATTGCTTTTACTAACATGAAATCACCTCCTTTGTATTATACCATAAAAGAGATGATTGTTATTATGAAAAGAATACTTTATAATGAAAAATAGGAGTTGATAAAATGTATATTCAAGAAGTATCTCAACAATTTGATATATCTAAAAAAGCAATTAATTTATATGAAGAAAAAGGTTTAGTAAAACCACAAAAAGATAATATGGGATATCGTGATTATTCTCACTATGATATACAAAAGTTATTACAAATTAAACAGTTAAGAAATTTAGGCTTTTCAATTCAAGAGATAAAAGATATTCTTATTCATCAGCATTATGAAATATTTGATAAGAAAATTCAGGAATATCAAAAGAAGTATTATGAATTAGATACATCATTACAATATATCAGTGATGTCAAAGATAAAATTATCAATCAACAAGATATTCAAAAATTATCTCATGAAATGGATCAAACATATGATTTAAAAAATATAACCTCTGATGATAATGTTACTTATCCGTTTGATGTTTATACCTTTTGTTTATTGACAGTTGCAATTTCAATATTGTTATCTAAACGCCAAGATGACATCTATACTTTTATAGTTCTTATTATATGGTGTATAGCTGGAGCACTGAGTTTGGCAAATATTCAAACCTATATTTATAAAATAATAAAAAAGTTTAAAAAATAATTTGACAAGCCCTAGGGGAATGCTTGTAAAGTGGGGTTATGGAGGGATGAATATGATTTGGATTATAGGAGGAGTCATAGGCTTTATATGTTGTGTGTTGATTATTTATAAAGTTTATAAGATGGTTTTAAGAAAACAATTATTAAGTCAATTTGGAATTTATGTAGAGAGTGATATGGAATTAGAACTCACTAAGGAATATCTGAAAACTATGAAAGATAGAGATATTGATGAAATTGTTTATAATGATTTAGAGTTAGATAAAGTATTCAAGTTTATCAATCATACATATACAGATGTAGGAAAAGAATATATGTATGCACAAATATTTAAATCTGATATTGAACCTAAAAAGTTTGAAGCACTGATTTCAAATTGGGATGACAAAGATAAATTAAAAAAAGTTCTTTATGAATTGCATAGATTAAGCAAACAATATAGTGAATGTTTGGATTTGTTTACTCAAATGAAAACAATCACATCAAATGATTTAATTGTTATGTCTTCATCTTTTGTTGTATTACTTGGAATCATTGGTGCTAGTTTCTTTGTTGGTTTTGATATCTTATTATTTGTTTTTCTTTGGTTTGCTGGACAAATGGGATTATATTCGCATTTAACAACAAAGACTGATGATGTAATGAGTAAAGCATTTAGTTATTGTGAATTGGTTCATAGTTTAGATGTGTTATCAAGTTTTGATATATACTCTGATGATGATAATAAAAGAATTAAAGCAATGGTGGATAAAGCTAAGAAATATACATTTTTACATAGAATGTGTGTAACAATTGAGAAAGTTGATATTTTCTATTTTATGGAGTTTTTTAAAGGTATGTTCTTTATTCCTTATTATCAATGTGTGATTTTAAAAAAGCATAAAAATGAATTGATGGTGGATTTATTTTCTATGTATAAATATATAGGAGTTGTTGATACTTCTCTTTCTATATATGGGTTAAGAATGAATTGTAAGACTTGTATACCACAAGAGATATCTTTACCACAATTAAACTTTAAAGACTGTTATCATCCAATTTTAAAAGAACCAGTAAAGAATTCTTTTACAACAAATGAATCTTGTATTATTACTGGAACAAACGCTTCTGGTAAATCAACATTCTTAAAAACTGTTGGTATTAATATGGTTATGGCAAGAACTTTTCATACATGTTTTGCAAGTGAATTTGATTATTATCCTTTTCAATTATGTAGTTCTATTCATATGAAAGATGATTTAGATTCAGGAGATAGTTATTATGTTAAAGAGATAAAGGTTATGAAACATATTTTAGATTTATCTAAAGAAAAAGTATGTTTAATCTTTATTGATGAAATCTTAAGGGGTACGAATGAAAAAGAAAGAATTGCAATATCTAGAGCAGTTTTATCACAGTTATTTCATAGTCAATCACTTGTGTTGGTAACAACACATGATTTAGATTTAGTAGAGAGTTTTCAAGATATTCAACAATATTGTTTCCATGATGATGTGAAAGATAATATGTTGTATTGTGACTATACTATTAAAAAAGGAATATGTAAGGTTGGGAATGCAATTAAGTTATTAGAAGTTCATGGTTATGATAAAGAAATATTAGATCAATTAAAAGAGGCTGTAACGAGTAAATAAATCGTTAATAGTTTCTGAATACGCAAAAACGCACAGTGATGTGCGT
>JAVWHX010000085.1:0-7404 GCA_036639875.1 Coprobacillus sp. | reverse complement strand
TAACAAATTTCAGGCATATGTTTATATAATGATACTGCAATACCATCTTCATCATTAGATAAAGTTATATCATCAGCAATATCTTTTAAATCTTGAACAGCATTTGCCATCGCAACACCAGTTCCTGCATACTTCACCATTGATGCATCATTATGACCATCACCATAAGCAATCATATCTTCTTTTTTATAACCCATTGGAATCAAAACTGTATCTAAAGCTTTCGCTTTATCAATTCCTTGAGCTGTAAATTCAAAATAGAAAGGACCTGTAAACATACAACTTAATTTACCAACGAATGGTTCCATCATTTCCTTATGATGTTCTTGTAAATATTCAGGATCACTCGTTGTTAAAATTTTATTTAATTCAAAATCAACAAATTCTGCCAGGTCATCCATTTCACATAATTTAAACTTTCCACCTCTTGATTCATATTGAATAACATCAAATGGTGCTGAGTTAAATTGAATCATATTATCATATACGTTATTGACATACATATATTCACCTTTATCAATCATTGGACGAACTTTATCAAACTTCTTCATATGTTCAAGAACTGCTTTTCCTTCTTCAACACTTAATGCTTGATTAAACAAAACTTCATTTGTTTCACAATCAATAACTTTAGATCCATTATATGAAACCAATAGTCCATGATGTTTATCCATTTCTAATTCTTTAGCAATATCTAACAAACCAGATGTAGGTCTACCAGAAGCCAAAATCAAGATTGCTCCTGCTTTTTCCGCTTTCAATAATGCTTCTTTTGTTTTAGGAGTCACTATTTTTTGACTATTTGTTAGTGTCCCATCTACATCCATAATAATAACCTTTTTTCCCATATTTCTTCCTCCATTTTTCATATCATATCAAACCATGAAATATATACAAGAAATCAAACAAAACATGAAAATAATTTACAAATTAATAGACAAAAAGATTGATATTATAATCAATCTTTTTTATATTGGCTAAATTCTAATAAATTACCATCAATATCTCTTATATAAATCGAATCCATTATTCCTTTAACTCCATATCTATCAACAATACCTAATTCAATTTGAATACACTGTTGATTTAATAATTGTTCAAATGAAATAATATCATCAACTTCAAAACACAAATCAGCACTACCAGGTTGTACATGTTTTGCATATGGTTCTAATTCACGGTCCTTAATATGAACATTGATCTTAAAATCTCCTGCAAATAATTCATAACGACCTAACCCATCCTTGACTTCAAAACCTAACTTTTGATAGAACTCTAAACACTCTTTAATATGAGATGTCGTTATGACAAGATGATCAATTTTTTTAATCAGACTCATTATTATATGTTCCTTTTAATGTATATTGATCAAGAATATGTCCGTCCATTTTCTTATATAAATCATTCATATAAAAACCATTTTCAACATCTAACATCACATCTAATGCATAGACATGTAATTCATAAAGATGTGGTTCATTTGGTGGTGCCATCCCACCATAATAACGTGATAACTCTTTACTTTGGTTTCCACCTTGTATACTTGTCCAACTATTTAAACCTTGAATAAAATCTTTTGTTGTTTGACTTTCATTTTCTAATACTTTTGTTTTTGTAATATTAGCAGCAGTCCAATGTATCCAAGAAAAACCTCCACTTACTACAAATGCATCTTTATCTTCTAAAACAATCGCATAAGAGACTGTTTCTTTTGGTGCATCAATAATTTCAAATGGTAATGAATATGTCGGCATACCATTTTCATTAAACTCTGTTCCTCTTTTCCCAAACTTATCTAATATCACTCCATCAATAATTCCTTCACTTATAACTTTCATAATTATTCCTCCTATATACCCACATTATAAATCATATCTCCCTTTTGTAAATTACCCACTTTTTTGTAAGTATAAAAGGTGTTAATCTATAACACCCTTATCTCTTAATATATCTTCCATTCCATTTTCTTTCATATAGTCAATACCTACTGATTGCATAATCGTTAATGCTTCTAAAATCCTTTTCCCTTTATCATCATCTAAAAAATACTCTACTTTTAAAGGATATCCTTCAAAAACATGTTTTTTAACAAGTCCAAATGATATCAATTCATTCAATTGTTCAATTAACATCTTTTGATTAATTCCTTCAATATCTCTTTCAAGTTGTGATAAAGATGTTGGTCCTAAGCGTAATCTCCAAAGAATAATAAATTTCCATTTTCCTCTCAACATGTCATGCGTTAACTCTAAAGGACAAGTATACTGTTCTCTTAGTTTCATGCCTTATCCTCAAGTTTTCCAACAAACAATTGATTAGGCTTACTACCAGCACAAGCTTTCATCATTTTCTTTGTTGCAGCAACTAAGATTAAAGAATTACACTTTCTTGCATTTTGAGGACACACTTTAATACAACGCATACATGAAATACATTTCTTTTCATCGGTTTTCTTAGGATTGTTTATATCAATAGCTTTAACTGGACATTGTTTTGCACACAAACCACATTCAACGCATTTTCGTGAAGCTTTTGGTTTTAAAGGAACTCCATTATATTCACGGTATGGATAATTCCCTGGGACACCAACTTCTTCCATATCCGCTACTTTGTCTAATATATCTCTAATATTCGTTGCAAATTCAGTTAACTGCATGATATCAAGTTTATCAGGTCTTCCCATTCCAAACTGACGCATTATTGAATGTTCACAAACTGCAGAAATTGCACTGACACATAGAAAACCTTGAGCTTTCATGACTTCTTTCAATTCTAAAAGAGTATCATCATAAGCTCGATTCCCATATGTAGCAATCAGTATAACTGGTGAATTCATTGATCTTATCATTTTTAAATGTTTCACAGCAATTTCAGGAACTCTTCCTCCATATGATGGAACAGCTACAAAACATAAATCGTGACTAGTAAAACAATATTGGCTAAAATCAATATCAGGATTTGATAAGTCAATTTCCTCTTTTGGTTGTTTCCATACATCACTGACAATATCAACTACTTTTTGAGTTGATCCTGTTGGACTAAATACTAATTTTCTTATATGTGTGATTTTCATAAAATAAATCTCCTTTATTCAATCATCTTGCAAAAGTATTATAACACATCTTTACTCAAATAATGCAAACACACTTCAAATTCTTTTTCATTATATTCACATACTTTAACAAATAACTCTTTGATATTTCAAAAAAATATATATAATAGAAATCAGGAGGACAGAAAAATGAACATACCTCATATACTCGTTATTGATGATGAAAAAGAAATTACTGATTTAATGGAAATATACTTAACACAAGAAGGATATAAAGTAGAAAAAAGATATAATGCTTTAACATTACTTGATGACATCCAAACATATGAAATAGATCTTGTGATTTTAGATATTATGATGCCAGAAATTGATGGTATACAAGCATTAAAAATGATTAGAGAAAAATATAATATCCCAGTTATTATTGTTTCTGCAAAAACTGCTGATAATGATAAGATAGAAGGATTATTAACTGGTGCTGATGATTATCTTACAAAACCTTTTAACGCTATGGAATTAGTCGCGAGAGTCAAATCTCAAATCAGGAGATCTCAAGTTTTTAATAAGCCATTTATTGATTCTTCACATATTATTGAAGCATCTGATTTGATTATTGATAAACAAAAGAAGCTTGTCACTTTAGACAATATTCCTTTATCACTTACAAGAATAGAATATGAAATTCTTGTATTACTCGCTTCTCATCCTGGAACAGTTTTTTCAATTGAAGATATTTTTGAAAAAATTTGGAATATGAAACCTACAAACTCTAGTAATTCAAATAATACAATTATGGTTCATATAAGAAAATTAAGAGAAAAGGTAGAAAGACAACCTAGAAATCCTAGACATATTAAAACCGCTTGGGGTATTGGTTACAAATTTGATCTATGATGAAGAAAATAAGAAGATTATTTGTAAGTAGTTTTAGATGGAAACTTCTAGTTAATTTAATTGTTTCTTACATAATTACTTTCTTAATTTATAGTGGAATGATTATTTTATTAGAAAGTTTTGATATCTTTAATATGAGTATTGAAATTAAATATTTTATATCATTTATTGTATCTTTAATTATCTTCCTTGTTATATTCTTTGATTTGATGAATATTACATTGAAATACCTAACAGATTTAAGTGATACTATTCAAGAAGTCACGGCTGGTGATTATAGTGTTCAGGTTCCTATTGAATATGATGATGAATTAGGTCTATTAGCTGCAAATATCAACGCTTTATCAAAAACATTAAATGATAAAGAAAAAGAAGGGGCAATTCTAAAAGAAAATGAGAGATTGGCTTTTGATGCAGAAAGAAATGCTGAAAAACAGAAAAATGATTTAATTACAAATGTTGCGCATGATTTAAGAACACCATTAACAACAATTATTGGTTACTTAGAATTGATTAAAAGTAATGATCAATTATCTAAAGAGGATATCAAGAATTATTCTACTGTTGCTTATGAAAAGTCAAAAAGATTACAAGGATTAATGGATGATTTATTTGAATTTACAAGTTTAGATCAAACCAATGTAAGAGTTAATATGGAAACAATAAATATTTCTGAATTGGTTTTACAGATTGTTGATGAATTCTATCCTACTTTTCAAGAACATCAATTAATTCCTAAGATACATGTTTCACAACAATCTTTACTAATTAAAGGTGATGGTCAATTGCTTGCAAGAGTATTTGATAATCTATTATCTAATGCTGTGAAATATGGACAAGATAATAATGATATTTGTATTGATGTTTTAAATGATGATGATACAGTATCAATTAAGATTATGAATTATGGTGACCCTATTTCACAAGATGATTTACCTCACATCTTTGAAAAGTTTTATCGCAGTGATTCTTCTCGTTCTACCGCAACTGGTGGTACTGGTTTAGGACTTGCGATTGCTAAAAATGTTATAGATATTCACAATGGACATATATTTGCAACTAGCCATAAAGAAAAAACAACCTTTGTCGTTGTTTTAAACAGATTAAAAGGAAAAGATTAATTCTTTTCCTTTTTAGATCTTTTGAAAATGACTTGCATCTACTTTACATACTGGACAAATATAATCCTCAGGTAATGTTTCACCTTCATAAATAAATCCACATACATCACAACGATATCCAGATTGAGTTGGTTCTTCAATATAAGATGGGGCATTCTTAGGAGTAGCTCCATTTTTCTTTTCATGATAAGCACTGTAAGTTAAAACTTCTTCTTCACTTAAGACCTTAGTATCAACCACTTCAGCAATAAACATAAAGTGTGTTCCAGCATCTACAATTTGATTGACTTTACAACTAAATGTTGCTGCTGATTCCTTAGTTAAATATTTAATGCCTAGATTATCAATCTTATAATCCATATTTTCAAACTTATTAACATCTTTACCAGATTGAAAACCAAAATTTCTAATTGTGTCCATAGAAACATTATCTAAAAGAACACTCACATTAAAAATTCCACTTTCTTTAATTAATTCAGTTGTGTAATTATCTTTGTTTAAAGCAATACTGACTTGTGATGGTGATGCTGTCACTTGTGTCATGGTATTGATAACACAACCACTTTCTTGATCTTTGTTTTTAGTTGTTACAATGTATAACCCATAAGTTAATTTAAAAAATGCTTTTATATCCATATGATTATCCTCCACTTATAGTATATCACAATTTTTATAATATAAATAGTAATAATTACTAATAAGAGATGTTTTTGTAATATACAGGATTAATGATTGATTTTTAGGATATGAAAGAGTAAAATATTTTCAATTAATGTATATTAAAAGGGGATATAGAATGAAAACATTTGGACAAATGAACAGAGATGAATTGATTTTATTAAAATCAAGATTAGAGAAAGAATATGAAGACATTCAAAAGCAAGGATTGGTTCTTAATATGGCAAGAGGGAAGCCAGATTGGAATCAAGTCAGTTTATCTATGAAAATGTTAGATACATTAAATTCAAGTCAAGATTATTCTGATTGTAAAGAATATTTTAATTATGGCATTTTAGATGGGATTGATGAAGCTAAGACATTATTTTCTGAAATTTTAAATGTTTCTACTGATAATATTATTGTTTATGGAAATTCAAGCTTAAATATTATGTTCGATCAAATAAGTCGTGCTTTTACTCATGGTTATATGGGAAATAAACCTTGGGGTCAACTTGAAAAAGTTAAATTCTTATGTCCAGTCCCTGGGTATGATCGTCATTTTGCTATTACTGAATATTTTCATATAGAAATGATTCCTATTCCTTTTGATAATGATGGCCCTAATATGGATGTTGTTCAACAATATGTAGAAAGCGATGAGAGTGTAAAGGGTATTTGGTGTGTTCCTCAGTATTCTAATCCTACTGGTATTACATATTCAGATAAAACTGTTGAAAGATTTGCAAATTTAAATCCGGCAGCTAAAGATTTTAGAATCTTTTGGGATAATGCATATATTCTTCATCATTTATATAATGATAAACAAGATTGTGTTGGTGATATACTAAGTGCCTGTGAAAAAGCAGGACATCCTGATATTGTCTTTGAGTTTTGTTCGACTTCTAAAGTATCTTTTCCTGGCGCTGGTGTAGCAGCTATGGCAACTTCTATAAATAATAAAAATGATATTTTAAAGCATATGAATATTCAAGGTATTGGTTTTGATAAATTAAATCAATTAAGACATGTTCAATATTATAAAGATATCAATGGTTTGAAATTACATATGCAAAAACATGCCGAATTATTAAGACCTAAATTTGAATTGGTTCTTGATATCTTAAAAAAAGAATTAGGTGGTTTAGACATTGCGAAATGGACTCAACCACTAGGAGGCTATTTCATTGCATTTGATGGGTTAGATGGTTGTGCAAAACAAATTGTTAAAAAGTGTAAGGAAGCTGGTGCTATTTTAACAGCTGCTGGAGCACCATTCCCATACGGGAATGATCCAAGAGATTCTCATATAAGAATCGCTCCTTCTTATCCTGAAATAGAAGAATTAAGACAAGCCGCATACCTTTTTACCCTATGCGTAAAGCTTGTAAGTATTGATAAATATCTAGAAAAATAAAGAAAAATGGTCTTTTGATCATTTTTTTTATTATTTTTTTCTAAAGTTATTGACTAAAAGATGTAAAATTGGTATATTATATAAGCATGAATGTTGGGATATAGCCAAGCGGTAAGGCAACAGACTTTGACTCTGTCATCCCCCTGGTTCGAATCCAGGTATCCCAGCCAATTATTATAAAGACCCGCTAGCTCAGTCGGTAGAGCATCTGACTTTTAATCAGAGGGTCAGGCGTTCGAGTCGCCTGCGGGTCACCATTTTTT
>JAVWHX010000084.1:0-7805 GCA_036639875.1 Coprobacillus sp. | reverse complement strand
AATGATTGAAAAGTTTGATTTGAAAACACCAGGTAGAGAAGAAGAAATTGAAATTGATGTAAATGAAGTATCTAGTGATGAAATGAATATAAAATTAGAACATAATAACTATCAATATATGGCTAAAAAGATTTTACAAAATGTTGGTGGAAAAGAAAATATTGAAGATGTAGAAAACTGTGTAACTAGATTACGTTTAGAGTTAAAAGATGGATCTTTAGTTAATGAAGAAAATATTAAGAAAACTGGAGCTAAAGGTGTTGTAAGATTTAGTGATACATCTATTCAAATTATTATTGGTACAGAAGTAAATAAGGTTGCTAAAGAATTTAAAGCAATGTTAGATGATTAGGAGAAAAAATATGGGAAATAAATTTGTTATTATTGGAGCTGGATCAACACATACTCCAGGGATTATTGGATCACTAGTAGAAAAAGCTGATGAAATCAAGTTAACCGAATTAGTTTTACATGATATAGACTATGATAGAGTTTATCATATGGGTGAATTTAGTAAGATATATATGTCTGAAAGAAGAGCAGATATTAAGACAAGCTGGACTACTGATTTAAAAGAGGCTTTGGTTGATGCTGATTATGTTTTTATTCAAATTAGACCAGGTAGAAATGAACAAAGAGCAATTGATGAACATACATGTTATAAACATGGAGTTATTGGTCAAGAAACATGTGGGCTAGGAGGATTTGCATTTGCATTAAGAACAATCCCAGCTATCTTAGAAATAGTAAAAACGGCTTTAGAGGTATGCCCGAATGCATGGCTACTCAATTACTCAAATCCTGAAGCAATGGTATCAGAAGCAGTATACAGAACTTATCCTCAAGCAAAGATGTTGTGTATTTGCGATATGCCTATATCACAACAAGAACAAGTTGCTGAATACTTTGGTTATGATGAAAAAGAATTAACGTTTAAATATTTTGGACTTAATCATTTTGGTTGGTTTACAAATGTTTATAATAAAGAGGGTAAGGACTTATTGCCTCAATTAAGAGAAGATGTTATCTCAGGTAAAATGACTGGATTCAATGCTGTTCAAGATGAAGGAAAACTAGATGATTATTGGTTTAAGACATTTAATAATGTTATAAAAGGGTTTAAAGCATATCCAGATTTCTTACCATTATGCTATTTACAATACTATTATTTTCATGATGAAATGTTAGAACAGTTTGATCATGAATTTACAAGAGCGGATTCAGTGTTAGCTGGTAGAGAGATAACAGTATATGAAGAATGTAGAAGAGTTATTGCGAATAAGAGTGCTAAAGATTCTTATTTAGTTGCTGGGGTTCATGGTAACTATATTGTTAATTTAGCAAGTTCTATTATTAATGATAAGAAAGAAAGATTTATTGTGAATGTTATGAATAATGGTGCAATTGGAAACTTTAATCATGATGCAGTTGTAGAAGTACCATGTTATGTTGGTGCGTCTGGTATTGAACCAGTAGCTGTTGGTTATATTCCTCAATTCCATAAATCATTAATGGAAGCACAAAAAGGTTATGAGAAACTTGCTGTAGAGGCATGTTTAGAAGGGTCAAAAGAAAAAGCATTGCAAGCTATTCTACTTAATAAAACCATACCTTCATATCGTAAAGGTAAAGAATTATTTGAAGATTTCTTAGAATTAAATAAAGAATATTGGAATCCAATGTTCTATAAATAATATATTTAAATAGTCCTCCCAAAATTATTTAGATATTAAAAGTAATAGAATAGTAAAAAATGATTATACTTGTAATGTCATAAGTCATATGCTAAAATATTTGTGACAATGGATAATGTCATAGATCATCGTGATCACAAGAAAAACCAGAAGCGGTCACTTCTGGTTTTTCCATTTCTAGGCTTATCATCGATTATCATGTCTATCAAGCCATTTGGTAATAAAGTACAAGACTAAACCACCTAAGATAGATACAATTATGGATAATACCATATCATATATCATCGTAAATCACCCCCTTCTATCGCGAAGGTATCGACGACAAACATATTATAACATGGATTGCTATAAGAAAAGTCTCAACTTTGTCTCAAATTTTAGGAATAGAAGTTATGAAAATGAATATACTTGAAATGTCACTATTCTTATGCTAGAATACAAGTGACAATAGACGATGTCAAAGAACATATAGTTCACAAGAAAACCCAGAAGAGTCGACTTCTGGGTTTTCCATTTCTATGCTCATCGTCGAAAATGTCTATCAAGCCATCTGGTAATAAAGTACATAACAATACTACCTACGATAGATATAAATATAGACGATAATACGTCAAACAACATATAGCTCACCTCCTCCTATCGTGAAGGTATCGACGATAAACATATTATAACATGGATTGCTATGAGAAAAGTCTCGACTTTGTCTCAATTTTACTAGTTTGAAAGAGCTAGTTTTTTTCATTTTCAAGATGTGTGCTTTTGATTGCTTATCAATTTTAATTGGGATAGAATAGAATTAAGGTGGTGGATATAATGGATAAATATATACTTGCAATTGATCAAGGAACAACAAGTACAAGAACAATTTTATTTGATCATAGTTCTGCTATTGTTGCTTCTTCACAAAGGGAATTTCAGCAATATTTCCCTAAAGCTGGATGGGTTGAACATGATGCTAATGAGATATGGTTATCAACACTTGCGGTTATGACTGAAACAATTCAGAAATCTGGTATTAAACCTGAACAAGTTGCTGCAATTGGAATCACAAATCAAAGAGAAACAACAGTGGTTTGGGACAAAGAAACAGGGCTACCTGTTTATCATGCTATTGTTTGGCAATCACGACAAAGTGACGAAATCTGTCAAAGATTAAAAGATCAAGGTAAAGAAAAAATAATAAGAGAAAAGACAGGATTAGTTGTTGATCCTTATTTTTCAGCTACTAAGATTATGTGGTTATTTGAAAATGTTCCTGGAGTTAAAGAAAAAGCAATGAATAATGAATTAATGTTTGGAACAATTGATTCATGGTTGGTTTATAAGTTAAGCGGTGGGAAACGTCATATAACAGATGTGACAAATGCATCTAGAACTTTAATGTATAATATTTATGAACAATGTTGGGATAAAGAATTATTGGAATTATATGGTATACCTGAAAGTATGTTACCAGAAGTTGTCTCTTCAAGTGAAGAATATTGTTGTTGTGCACCATATCATTTTTATAATCAAGAAGTTCCTATTGCTTCAATGATTGGTGATCAACAAGCAGCATTATTTGGTCAAAATTGTTTTGAAAAAGGGCATATGAAGAATACTTATGGAACTGGTGGTTTTTTATTGATGAATACTGGTGAAAAAGCTATACAATCTGATAATGGACTTTTAACAACAATTGCTTGGCGTATTGGAAATAAAACTTTATATGCATTAGAAGGAAGTATCTTTGTTTCTGGTAGTATTATTCAATGGTTAAGAGATGGTTTACAGTTATTTCAAAGTGCTAGTGAAACAGAACAAATGGCATTGTCTGTAAAAGATACAAATGGTGTTGTCGTTGTACCAGCATTTGTGGGTCTAGGGGCGCCATATTGGGATGATCAAGTCAGAGGAACCATTGTTGGCTTAACTCGCGGAACAACAAAGGAACATATTGTTCGTGCTGCTTTAGAAGCCATGTGTTATCAAAGTAAAGATTTAATTCTCGCTATGAAAGAGGATACAAAACTAGATATAAAAGAACTTTATGTAGATGGTGGAGCAACAGAAAACAAATTCTTGTTGCAATGTCAAAGTGATATATTACAAGTTCCTGTGACTCGTTTAAAAGTGAATGAGACAACTGCTTTAGGGGCAGCACATCTTGCAGGATTAGCGGTTGGTTATTGGACAATGGAAGATTTTCATGTTGATGTTCAAGCAACATATTCACCTCAAATAACAGATATCGAATCAGATATGATGTATACTTTATGGCTACAAGCAGTTAAAAGCTGTCGAAGCTTTAGGGGGAATGAAAATTGAAAGATGTTATTATTATCGGATGTGGTATCACAGGTAGTTTAATAGCTCATGAACTTTCTAAATATAATATTGATGTCACTGTATTAGAAAAGAATAATGATGTGGCATTAGAAGCAACTTCAGCAAATAGTGCCATTATTCATTCTGGTCATGATCCAAAGCCAGGAACTTTAAAGGCAAAGTTTAATCTAGAAGGTAATCAAATGTATCCTTCACTTTGTGAAGAACTAAAGGTTGATTTTAAACAAATCGGTGCATTAGTTGTTTCAACAAGTGAGGAAGAATCATTCATTCTTGATACTTTAGAAAAACAAACAAAAGAAAGAAATATTCCTTATCAACGTATATTAAGAGAAGATATATTAAAAAAAGAACCACATATTAGTGACCAAGTAAAAGAAGCATTGTTCTTACCAACTACAGGGATTATTACACCTTGGAAAGTCACAATAGCAGCAATGGAAGAAGCAGTCAATAATGGAGTAGAACTTTTATTAAACCATGAAGTTATTGATATAATACCAAAAGAGGATGGATATCAAGTTCATACTAATCATGGGGTTATAGAAACAAAAATGATTATTAATGCAGCTGGTATTTATGCAGATAAAATCACTTCATTTCTTGAAGACTCACCATATCATATAAGACCAAGAAAAGGTGAATACTATATTCTTAATAAATTATCTGATCCATTAGTTAATGAAATCATTTATCCAGTACCTTCTTCTAAAGGTAAAGGGATATTAGTTGTTCCTACTATTCATGGAAATGTTTTATTAGGACCAAATAGTGAATTTATTGAAGATAAAGAAGATACTTCAACAACCAAAGCTTTAGATGAAGTTAAAAGACAAGTCACAAAAACAGTAAAAGATATTCCTTTTGATAAAATCATTAGAACGTTTTCTGGTTTAAGATCAACAGGTGATGTTGGTGATTTTGTGATTGAAGAAGATAGTCATTATAAAAATTTTATTCATGTTTCATGTATTGAATCACCAGGGTTAACTTCTGCACCAGCAATCGCAAAATATATTGTGAATACATTTTGTTTAAAAACTTTTGATATGATGAAGAAAGATCATTATATAAAAAGAAATAAGGAAATTGTTTTATCAAATATGAGTATAGAACAACAAAATGAATATATAAAAAAAGATTCACGTTTTGGGAAAGTCATCTGTCGATGTGAAAGAATTACTGAAGGTGAGATAGTAGATGTTATTCATCGTCCTGTAGGAGCGACAACTGTAGATGGTGTAAAAAAGCGTTGTCGTCCAGGAATGGGTGGTTGTCAAGGTGGATTCTGTTCTCCAGAGATAGTAGAAATCTTAGCACGTGAACTTCATCAACATAAAAAAGATATTTTATATAAGAGTCTTCAAACAGAACTTTTAAAAGCGAAAGCGAAGGAGGAACTCTTATGATCAATTATGATATTGTGATTATTGGTGGAGGGAGTGCAGGGTTAGCTGCTGCTTTATCGGCGAGTGAACAAGGTTGTCAAAGCATTCTTATGATTGAACAAGGAAAAGAATGTGGAGGAATACTACAACAATGTATTCATAATGGATTTGGTCTTCATACTTTCAAAGAAGAGTTAAGTGGTCCAAGTTATGCAGGACGTTATATAAGAGAAGTAGAAAATCATAAGGATATTGATATATGGTTAGAAAGCACTGTCGTTGATATGAGTGCCGATAAAATCATCAGCATAGTTTCGCCAAAACATGGTTATGTCTTTGTGCAAGCAAAAGCGATTATACTTGCGATGGGGTGTCGTGAAAGAACACGTGGAGCTATTGATATTAAGGGAACACGTCCTAACGGTATTTATAATGCAGGACAAGCACAGAAGTTCTTAAATATTGATGGTTATTTAGTAGGGAAAAGAGTTTTTATTTTAGGTAGTGGTGATATTGGTTTGATTATGGCAAGAAGAATGATTTTAGAAGGTGCTAAAGTATTAGGAGTTGCTGAAGTTATGCCTTATTCAAATGGATTAGCTAGAAACATTAAACAATGTCTTGAAGATTTTGATATTCCACTTTATCTAAGTCATACTGTTACACAAGTTATTGGTAAAGAGAATCTAGAAAAAATACAGATTTGTGCTGTTGATGAAAATAGGAATATCATTGAAAATACGCAAAAAGAGTTTGAAGTGGATACATTATTATTATCAGTTGGTTTAATTCCAGAAAATAAATTAAGTGAAGATGCAGGTATTAAAATTCATCCACAAACCAAAGGTGCAATTGTTGATGAACATTATATGACATCAATTCCTGGTGTTTTTGCGTGCGGGAATGTTTTACATGTTCATGATCTTGTTGATTTTGTAAGTGTTGAAGGAAAGAAAGCAGGGCAATATGCATTTGCATATACTCAGCAACATAAAGAATATGGAAAAGAATTAAAGATGATAGCGAATGATGGAATTTCTTATGTCATACCTCAAATTATTCATGAAAGTATATCAAATGATATTGAATGTTTGTTTAGAGTAAGAAAGCCATATAAGAGTTGTGAGATTGTGATGACTAGTGGTGATTATATAAAGATAGTTAAGAAAAGAAGTCTTGCTCCTGCAGAGATGGAGAAGATTATCTTAAAGAAAGAAGATTTAGAAAAGATTCATGATGATATAAGTTGGGAAGTGAGAGAATGTTGAAAGAAATGATATGTATTGTTTGCCCAATAGGGTGTCGTTTAACTGTAGATGATTCTAGTGGTTCAATTGAAGTGAGTGGGAATACTTGTCCTAGAGGAAAACAATACGCGATTAATGAACTCACGAATCCAACGCGTACTTTAACAACTACTGTAGAGATTGAAAATGCTATATATCATCAATTACCAGTTATATCAACAAGCCCTATTCCTTTAGATAAGATTAAAGAGACAATGTTGTTATTGAAAGGTGTAAAAGTGAAGGCTCCAATCTATGAAAAAGATATAATCTTGAGTAATATTTTTGATTTAGGAATTGATATAATTGCAAGTCGAGATATGAAAGAAATAAAGGAGAAATAGTTAATGAAACAATTATTAGTACGTGGAGATGATTTAGGATATAGTGAAGCAGTGACTTTAGGGATGATTTCTGCATATGAAAAAGGTATTGTGAACAGTATGGCATTGATGGTGAATATGCCTTATACATTAGAAGCAGTATTGTTAGCTAAAAAACATAAAGGATTGTGCTTAGGGTTACACGTCAATATAACGAACGGAAAAGCATTAGCTCCAAATGATAAAATTCCATCACTAATTGATGAAAATGGAATATTTATCTCAAGTCGCGTAAGAAGACAACAAATTACCCAAGAATTACCTTTGTTTAGTTCAGAGGAAGCATATATAGAAGCTGAATATCAATTAAAAAGATATATTGATATAGTAGGTGAACTTCCAGAATATATTGATTTTCATGTATTAGACGTTCCTGAACTTATTGATGCAGTTGTAAGATTATCTAAGGATTATCATATATATTGCTTATATGCTCAAGATATTGAACCGATTATTCATGAACAAAGTATGAAACAATATGATTATTATCAAAATCACGATAATCATTTTGAAAACATGTTTATAGATGGAGATTTTTGTATGCAAGAAGGATTAAATGTTTTAGTAACACATCCTGGATTTATTGATTATGATCTTTATACAACTTCATCGATGATTAATGAAAGATTAAAAGATTTTTCTTTAGTAACAAGTCCAATTTTTAAGAATTGGCTACAAGAACAAGGTATTGAAGTTATCTCATTTAGAGAATTATAAAAGCATCCA
>JAVWHX010000083.1:0-7917 GCA_036639875.1 Coprobacillus sp. | reverse complement strand
TTGTCTATTTATATTATACTCTCATCAGACTTATTTCCGCTAATATTTAAAAACGGACTTCCAAATGATAATTAACATATCAGTATTATTTGCATAATTTGTGATTGTTATTTCTAATCATTTCATGTATAATTATATAGAAAGTGAGGCATTTATGGAAAAAGAATTTAAAGTAAGAATGAATACCGCAACTGCGATTTTCTTAACTGCATATACAATTTATATTATAGGTTTAGCTGTGACTAGAACTTTTGGAACGCTTGTTCCAGTTGGAATTGCTGGAATCGTATTCTACATTTTCTTTTTAGGATTAAGACCTTATAAGTATACTCTTGATAAGAAAACATTATCTATTCATTATAGATTATGGAAGGCTAGAGAAATTGATTTGATGCAAGCTGAAACTATTTGTGATCCAGTGTCAAGATGGGCAGATATCGCAACTCGTCCTCATGCAATTGAAATCTACACTGATGCAAGAAAACGTTATTGTTTTTTTCCAAAGAAACGTGTTGATTTTGTGACTGCAGTTATGCAAGCAAATAAAAGAATTCATTGTACTGTTAAAGATTATACTGATATACATAGACAAATCGAGAAGAAACTTAGAAAAGAAAGAATAAGAGCTTCTAAGAAAAATGCGACAGGACAAAAAGAAAAGGAATCAAAATAATTGATTCCTTTTTAAAATGCCATTTTGAAACTATCTTTTCCAAATCTTTTTATATATTCTTCTTCATTATTAACCATTCTTAATTTCATAATAAGATTACTTAGTAATGCAGGTATTGATGTGCCATCTTCATAGATAGAAGAACCCCAGACTTCTTCAAATAAATGAGAAGTGGTAAAAGGTTGGTATGGATGTGAGATAAGAATAGTTAATAGTTTAAATTCATTTTTAGTAAGGTTTATTGCTTTTTGATTACAAACACATGTTCTTGAAGTTATATCAACAACAATGTCTTTAAATCGATAGATACGGCGAGGACGTAGTATACCATTTTTATAGACTGATTGTATTTTAATATCTAAATCTTTAAGTTTAAAAGGTTGGGTTAAATAATCATCAGCTCCTGCATTAAGAAGAGTTTCCAAATATTGACTATCATGTGCATCACTTAATACAATAATAATTGGTTGGTTTTTTAGCTTTGTTTTTACTAATAAGTCACTGGTTTTTATTCTAGGAAAATCATCTTGAATAATAACACAATCATATAAATGGTTATCATAGTACTCTTCTAGTTCATTGTAATTATACACTTGATTACATATATAACCTTTTTCTTTTAGATAAGTTTTGATTTGATTATTAATTTTTTCATTATTATAAATAATGAGAGTTTGAAATTGACCTAACATAAAATTTCCTCCTTCATTAAGTATAATCTTTCTATTGAGAAATACAATATTAATTTTCAAAAAATAAAATTCATCATTCTTATAAACCGTTTTATTGACACAACAAATAATTGACTATATAATTACACCATGAACATAAATCAATTTATCTAACATATGTTTTATAAATAAATAGAGTTTTATGTACACGAGGGGGAACTTATCCATGGATATGAATGAATTACTTAATGATTATGGTTGTTTAACTTTTAGTGATGATGTAATGAAAGAACGCATTCCTAAATCTACTTATAAAGCGTTTCATGAATCTTTAGAAAATGGTGAATCATTAACAAAAGAAACTGCTACTGCTATTGCGAATGCAATGAAGATTTGGGCAGTTGAAAATGGGGCTACTCATTTTACTCACTGGTTTATGCCTATGACTGGTTTAACTGCTGAGAAGCATGATGCATTTTTAGAGCCCGAAGGAAATAAGGCGGTATTAGAATTTAGCGGTAAGACATTAAGAAAAGGAGAACCTGATGCTTCTTCGTTCCCTTCTGGTGGATTACGTGCGACTTTTGAAGCAAGAGGATATACAGCGTGGGATTGTACTTCACCAGCATTTGTAAAAGGTGGTTCACTCTATATTCCTACTTTATTCTGTTCTTATACAGGAGAAGCTTTAGATAAGAAAACACCTTTACTAAGATCAACAGATGCTTTATCGAAGGCAGCGTGTCATTTGCTTCCTTTATTGAATGTTGAGGGGGTTACTCAGGTAACCGCTTCTGTTGGAAGTGAACAAGAGTATTTTTTAGTTGATGATAAGTATTATCAAGATCGTATGGATCTAAAGTTAACTGGGAGAACTTTGTTTGGTGCATCTACTCCAAAAGGACAAGAATTAGAAGATCATTATTTTGGTAGTATTAAACGTAAAGTTGGCGCTTTTATGAAAGATTTAGATAAAGAATTATGGAAATATGGAATTCCTTCTAAAACAAAGCATAATGAAGCAGCACCAGCTCAACATGAAGTTGCCTGTGTATATAGAAACGTTAATATTACTACTGATAATAATCATTTATTAATGTTATTAATGCAAGATATAGCTAAAAAACATGGGTTAAGATGTTTGTTACATGAAAAGCCATTTGAAGGTGTTAATGGATCTGGAAAACATAATAACTGGTCAGTTATTACAAATACAGGTATTAATTTATTTAATCCTACTGAAAATCCTGCGCATAATTTGCCATTCTTAGCTGCTCTAGCGTGCACTTTAAAAGCAGTAGATGATTATGCTGATTTATTACGTATGTCTATAGCAAGTGCTGGTAATGATCATAGACTTGGTGGTAATGAAGCACCACCTGCTATTATTTCTGTATTCTTAGGAGAAGACTTAGATAATATTATTGATGATATTATTGGTGGAAGGAAAAGTCTTGATACAAATGCTGATAGATTTGAAACAGGTGTATCCGTTGTTCCGACTTTTTCTAAAGACACAACAGATAGAAATAGAACATCACCATTTGCATTTACAGGAAATAAGTTTGAATTCCGTGCAGTTGGATCTTCACAATCAATTGCAGGACCTAATACAGTTTTAAATACTATTTTAGCTGAAACAATGACTCAAATGTCAGAAGCTATTGAAAATGGTAAAAAGCCTATGGAAGTTATTAAAGAGTTCTTTGCTGAACATAAACGTATTATTTTTAATGGTGATGGTTACTCATCAGAATGGGAACAAGAAGCATTAAGACGAGGACTAACAAACAATAAGAATAGTGTTGATGCAATGAAATGTTTAAAAGATGAAAAGAATGTTCAAATGTTTAAGAAACATGGAATTTATAGTGAAGTAGAAAGTGCTTCACGATATGAAATTCTTTTAGATAATTATAATAAAACAATTCAAGTAGAAGCATTAACTGCATATAAAATGGCAAGAAACGAAATTTATCCTGCAGTTATTGAATATTTAACAGAAATATCTCAAACAGCATTAACAGTTAAAGAAACAGGTGTTAATAATGATTTCTTAGTTGAAGACGTCAAAGAATTATCTAATTTATTATCTCAAATGAAAAATGATATGAATCATTTGGATAAGATGATTAAAGAAGCTCAACAATTTAATGGAGAAGTATTTGAGAATTCAGTTTTATGGAGAGATCATGTTTTTACAGCAATGAATGCTTTACGTATAACTGTTGATACAATTGAAACAAAAGTAGATGCTAAATATTGGCCAATGCCTACTTATGTGGATTTATTATTTGGTATTTAATCAGAGAGTTTAATTAAACTCTCTTTTCATTTTAAAATGGTATGATATAATAGATTGTATAGAAGAGGAGTGATAATTATGAAAACAAGATTGTATATGCCTAGTGATTTAAATGATATTTTGGATTTGTTTTATGATAGCGTACACCATATTAATGCAAAAGATTATACACCAGAGCAGTTAGATGGTTGGGCACCAAAAGTTCCAGATGTATATCGCTGGGAAGAATCTTTGAATAAGAATCATACTTTAGTTGTTGAAGATAATAACCAAATTGTAGGATTTGGGAATATTGGAGAAACTGGTTATTTGGATAGGTTGTATGTAAGTAAAGATTATTTACATAAGGGCGTTGCGACTCTCCTTGTTAATGAATTTGAAAAATATGCAAGAATAAAGGGAATTGCTTTTATGAATACTGCTTCTTCTATTACTGCTAAACCATTCTTTGAATCAATTGGATATACTATTTTAGAAGAACAAACAGTTGAAAGAAGAGGGACAAGGTTAAGACGATATTTAATGGAAAAGAAACTTTAATAAGTTTATTTATAAAGAAAGTAGACCTTAAAACAATAAGGAAGTTGTTTTAAGGTCTACTTTTTTTCACAATCTGAAATAAAGTTTAAAAAAACTTTTTTTCTTATATAATGTGTAACATTGGAGGAATGACTATGAGTAAAAATATGAAAAGATATATATTAATTGTTTTAGCTTTTATGATAGTTGGAACAGGATGTGCATTTACATTAAAAGCTAATGTTGGAATTGGTGCTTGGGATGCCCTAGCAAAATCTTCGTCAGATATTATACATATCGAAGTAGGAACAATGGGGATTGTATTTAACTGTTGTTGTGTGTTGGGACAAATTCTTATTTTAAGAAAGAAATTCAAGTTAATACAATTGCTGCAAGTTCCTTTAAGTGTTTTATTAGGAGTTGTTATTAATTTTGTATTATATGATTTACTTGTCTTTCCTTTTGATTCTTTTATTGGTGGAATTGCATTATATGTTGCAGCAACAATGGTTTGTTCTTTTGGAGTATCAATTGTCATGTTATTAGATGAAGTTACTTTTGCATTAGAAGGATTCTGTATGGCAATTACAACAATCGTTCCTATTAAGTTTCATGTTTCTAGACAATTAGCTGATGTATTAAGTATTATTGTTATTATTGCTTTAACACTTATCTTTAGTATTCCTTGGTCAATAGGTGTAGGAACAATAATTGGTATGCTTATCTTTGGACCTTCTTTAGGGATCTTTATGAAGCTATTTAAACCTATCTTAAAGAAACATAATTTATTAAACTATGAATGATCTTTGCTTATAATTTAAGTAAAGATTTTTTTGTAACAAAAAAGTCACAGAAATAATTGTTGTGTGACCTTTGTGTGACTATTCGGTAATATAATAAAGGTGTAAAAAGAAAAGAGGGATTAACATGGGTGTTAAAATAAAAAAAATAATAGCAATTTTAATGACAATCGTAATGATCTTGGGTGGTCTACAAATTAAAGTAATATCGGCAAGTGAAAACACTGGAGGAACACTTACTCACAATTTAGCTGCAAAACAAATTCCATTTATATATTGTTATACTAATAATGATGGTACAAAAAAACTTAATGGGAATGATACAGTAATTCCTAAAGAGACTTATTATGTGATTATTTATATCAAGGCATCAAACATTGATATAAATAAGTCAGATTCAAAGATTATAGTAAATGGAAAGAAAACATATGTAAGTTGGAGTAGTTCAAATGCAGGCTATTATACTACAGCGGCCTTTAGCATAAATAGTGCTGATTTTAGTAATATAGATATCAATATTAACCATTCATATAAGAGAGATTTCTCAATAAGGGCCAGAAAGATAATAACTTCTAATAGCTCTGGGGCTACTGAAATGGAAAAGATTCTTAATAATAATCCAGCAACATACCAGCTCTATAATAATACACAAACTGTATATTTAGAAGGAACAATTAATACTGCTATAAATTCTAATAATAATTTTGTGCATTGGACTCAAAAATCGGGGACAGATCAATATATAAATGGTGATGATACTTATATAAGAAATCTACCAAATGGGCAGTATACGCTTATAGAAACTGATAGTGGAAAAGGCTTAAAAACGATAGATAAGTCATCAAGTTCAGTTTGGTTGAACTCATCATTTATCAAGGAAAGTAAAGGTAGAAAGTATTATACATTTACTATTACTGATGAAACAGTTAATGACTGGATGGAGGCTTGTGTTAATGATGGAGAATCAAGTAGTCTTTTCTATGGGTTCTATTTAGAAAATTTGAAGACAATATTTAATGTCAGATATGATGGTAATGGTTATAATGGTGGAATGATGATGAATCATACAAATATAAAATCAAATGATACAATTACATTAAATGAAAATAAGTTTATTCGTTGGGGATATACATTTACAGGTTGGAATACAGTTGCTAATCCAACTCAAGAAAATCCAGGCGTGAATTATGCTGATACATCTACAATGGTAGTTAAGGAAGATACAGTTTTATATGCACAATGGAAGAAACATTTAAAGATTGCTCATAATGTATATATTCAAGATAATTCAAAAAAAGTAGATAATATAAAAGAAGTTGATAAGAAGACAGCAGTTGATTTTAAATTAGCATATAATCAAGATGAATTAAATACAATCTTATCGAAGAATCTTATTCAAGGATACAAATATATAGAAACAATTATTGAAGTGAAAAATGAAGTAAGTGATAAATGGGTAACTTATCAACCTGGTTCTGATATTAAAGATAAAGCTCAAGTTCGTTATATCTTAGTTATTGATAAAGATTTACAACAAACAAAGGACATTTCTTATAATGTTGAATATTGGGTAGAAGGAGAAGATACTTCTAGAGATACTCAAAAAGTAACTTCTAAAATTTGGATTAATGATCAAACAACACATTTAGAAGTCAAAGAAATTGAATTAAAAAGATATGAAGGTTTTGAATTTTCACACTTTGATCCAATTCAATTACCAACAACAATAGAAGATGGATCAATAATTAAAGTTTATTATAGTAAAATTCAAACATCTATCCTTCCAGAAGAACCAAATAATCCTGATACACCTGTAACACCTGATGTACCTGAGACTCCAGTGATTCCTGAAATACCAAATATCACTGTAGTACCTGATACAATAGTCAATCCTATAATTCCTGTTTTAGCACAAAATCCAGTACAGAACAATGTTGTAAGAACTCCAATTAATGTACCAATAGAAGATAATGAAGTTCCTACAGGAAATGGTGAAACAGAGACTATTGAAGATGCAGAAGTTCCACAGTATTCAGGGAAATCAATTAGTGAAGGATCATGGGCATTGGTTAATCTAATCTGTGTATTTATAACAATAGTTATTGGTTTACTCTCTATAATTTTAAAACATCGTAAAGAGGAAAATGAGAATAACGAATCAAAAGAATATAAGACTGAGGTTATTTATGTAAGAAGAAGATGGACAAAAGCATTATCAGTCATTATTGCACTTATCTCTATTATCGTATTTGTTTTAACAGAGAATATCAACCTCCCAATGATATTAACTGATAAATGGACAATTATTATGATTGCTATAGCATTCGTTCAAGCAATTGTGCATATCGTATCAAGAAACTATAAAAACGATAAAGAACAAAAGGTTGTATACAACCAATAAAATCCCTTTAAAGGGATTTTTTTCTTTTTGATATAAGATAAATAATAAAAACAATAATAATACCACCAGTAGTATCTATAAGTACATCAGTGAATTGTCCAGCTCTACCACCAATAAATAGTTGATGTAGTTCATCTGAACATGCATAGGCAAAACAAGCAATAAGGGAATATGTATAGAATTTATAAATTGGAAACTTATTTTTATAAAACGCATATATAAATGTTAAAGTCAACAAAGCATATTCACTCATATGTGCACCTTTTCTAATGACTATTTCAGGGATAGATATATTTAAATTGCTTTGGAACCACGCAACAATTTGACTGCTTAATCCCGATGATTCGCTACCTGTTTGATTAGAAAAAGAGAATATAATCATCATTAATAGAATTGATGGAATAAAATATTTTAATTTTTTCATAATACACCTCTAAGGTATTATAAAAGAACTTGCCTTATTCGACAAGTTCTGGCTCTATACTAAAAGTGGAGGGATAAGATATATCCCTTCACTTTTTGATATATAAATATAGACATAGTGATTA
>JAVWHX010000082.1:0-7946 GCA_036639875.1 Coprobacillus sp. | reverse complement strand
GGTCAGAGGTGTAAGCATAGTGATATGTTGAGCTGACTGATACTAATAGGTCGAGGACTTAACCAAAAGGTTAAGTGTTCAAGTAGAATAAAAGAGATTACTATTCGGTTTTGAGCGATCCGCTCAAAAAGACAAAAAGATCTGGTAGCGATAGCATGATGGACACACCTGTTCCCATACCGAACACAGAAGTTAAGCATCATAACGGCGACGATAGTGGGCAACTGCAACAATAGCAAGCTGCCGGTTCTTTTTTTTATCCCTCTTCCTTTTGGTTTGAGGCTTTTTTTTACCCTTTTTCTTTCATTATAGTCTGAAATGTAGTAGAATTATGGTGGTGGTATATATGAAAATTAAACTATATTTTGGCAATGAAGAATCTATAAAGAAATCAGGAATAGGAAGAGCGTTGAAACATCAAATTCAGGCTCTGACTCTTAATGATGTTCCTTTTACACATGATAAAAATGATAAAGAGTATGATATTTTACACATCAATACTATTTTTCCATCTGCTCCTTTACTTATTAAAGAAGCAAAAAAACTTAATAAAAAAATCATTTATCACGCTCATAGTACAAAAGAAGACTTTAAGGGATCGTTTATTGGATCTGATTCCTTTGCACCATTATATCAAAAGTGGTTAATTTCTTTGTATAGTCAAGCTGATATGATTATCACACCTACTCCTTATTCAAAAAAATTACTTGAATCTTATGGATTAAAACAAAAAATATATGCTGTATCTAACGGTATAAATTTAGAAGATTTTAATCCATCACAAGAACAAGTGCAGAAGTTTAAAGACTATTTTCATTTTACTGATGAAAAAGTAATAATGTCTGTTGGGTGGCTTTTTGAAAGAAAAGGCTTTGACACATTCTGTGAGGTTGCTTTAGCATTGCCTCACTATAAGTTTATTTGGTTTGGTGATATAAATCTTTCTGCACCAAGTATACGTATAAGAAAGCTAATTAAAAATCCTCCAGAAAATGTTATTTTACCTGGCTATGTGAGTGGAGATGTAATTAAAGGCGCATATGGAGCAGCAGATATCTTCTTTTTTCCTTCACGTGAAGAAACAGAAGGGATTGTTGTTTTAGAGGCTTTGGCTGCAAAACGAAATATAATTCTGCGTGATATACCTGTTTATGATGAATGGCTAATTGATAAAAAACATGTTTATAAAGGAAAAACAAATGATGATTTTATAGGCATTATTAATAATATTATTTATAAGAATATTCCTTCGCTTGTAGAAGCTGGATATAAGGTTGCGGCTGAAAGGGAATTGTCTATTATTGGACAAGAACTTTTAGAAGTTTATAATGATGTTATGAACAATTAAGGAGTATAATTATGAAAAATAAAAAATATTTTTTAAATATACTGATTATTTTATTGATAGGTGGAGTTTCTATATATCTATCTATTGGTAATCAATTTGATAAGGTTGTTGAAGCATTTACACATGCTAAAATACAATGGATTATTGTGATGGCATTTATAATGCTTTTATACTATATTGTTGATGCTTTATCGTTATGGTATTTTGGGAAGGCATATAAAAGTGATTATTCTTATAAACAATCGTTTGTTAATGCGATTAGTGGAACTTTTTTTAATGGGATTACGCCTTTTGCTAGTGGAGGACAATTTGCCCAAGTTTATATTTTTAACAAACAAGGAATAAGTCCAACTAATTCATCAAGTATATTATTAATGTGTTTTATTTGTTATCAAAGTATATTAGTTTTATATACAGGTGTTGTTGTTTTCTTTAAATTTGATTATTTTATGAATGAAGGTAGTGGTGTTTTTGGTTTAGCAATTCTTGGATTTTTAATTAATTTTATTGTTATTTTAGGATTGTTTGGTGGAGCAAAATCAAAAAAATTACAAAACTTTTTAACCCATACTATTCTTAAATTATTATGTAAAATAAGAATTATGAAGGATTATGAAATGACATGTGCTAGAATAGAACAATATCTTAGTGACTTCAGAGAACAATTGTTATTTCTACAAAAAAACAAGCCTGTTCTGGTGAAATCGTGTTTATGTAATTTTATAAAGTTAACTATAATATATAGTATGCCTTTCTTTGCTGCTAAGGCATTGAATATACAAGTATCATGGTTTGCTTTCTTTGATTTCTTAGGACTATGTTCATTTATATATTTGATTAATGCTTTTTTACCTATACCAGGAGCTAGCGGTGGTAGTGAAGGTGTTTATGTTTTGCTTTTTAGTTTTTTAGGGCCTGTAGCGACTTCTTCTTCATTATTCTTATGGAGATTTATGTCATACTATCTAGGCTTGATTATAGGTGGCTTGGTATTTTCTTTGGATAAAGAAATTAATAGTTCAAGATTGGAGTGATTAGATGAATATCGCTTTATTTAGTGATACATATTTACCTGATATAAATGGTGTAGCTACATCTACACATATTTTGAGGTGTGAATTGAAAAAGCATGGACATAATGTTTTGGTTGTAACAACAATACTTCCTCATGACAGTGATTATGTAGATGAAGATAATATGGTGTTGAGATTACCAGGGATTGATTTAAAAAATCTATATGGATATCGTGCTTCTAATATTTATTCATTTAAAGGAATGAGAGAGTTAAAGGATTTTGGCGCAGATATTATTCATATTCAAACTGAATTTGGAATAGGGATTTTTGGTAAGATAGCAGGAGAAATATTAAATATTCCTGTTTGTTATACTTATCATACAATGTGGTCTGATTATTCACATTATTTTATACCAACTTCTATTAAAGCAGTTGATCAAGCAACAAAAACGATTATTGAGAAGATGTCTAAAATATACGGGGATAGTTGTTCTGAGTTAATTGTTCCCTCTAAAAAGACTGCAGATGCTTTAAAAGAATATGGTATATCAAAGCCAATAAATGTTGTAGGAACTGGATTACAATTAGATCATTTTACTAGAAATAATGCGGATCAAAAACAAGTCGATGAGATTATTAAAACATATCAATTACAAGATAAATTTGTTGTAATCTTCTTAGGACGTATTGCTCCTGAAAAGAGTATTGAACTGTTAATTGAAGCAATGGAAGATATTTCTAAAGTAAATGATAGAATTGTCTTAATGATAGTTGGCGGTGGGCCTCAATTAGATGAATTACAAGATTTGGTAGAACAGAAAAAATTAACTCATTGTATTTGTTTTACAGGTCCAAAAGAATCAAAGCGAGTACCTTCGTTTTATCATGCGTCTTCTTTGTTTGTTTCAGCTTCAATTACTGAAACTCAAGGATTAACTTTTATTGAAGCAATGGCAAGTGGAATACCTGCTTTAGCTAGATATGATAAGAATCTTGATGGGGTTATTATTAATGGAAGAAATGGTTATTTCTTTGAAGATAAAAATGACTTGGTTAAGCGTATTTTAGAACTTGAAAATTCTTCTTTAACTGAGCTGTCTCAAAATGCTGTTGAAGATGCAATGCAGTATAGTAGTGAAGTATTTTATAATAAGATTGTGAAGGTTTATCAAAAGGCGTTATCAAAACATCACTATTGTTATAAAGTTGATTCTATTTCATTAGAAAATGGAAATGAATTTCAAGTGTCATTTAGATTTGATAATCATCAAGTTATTATCCTTTTATCAAAACATGTTATCGAAAGATATGGTTTGAGTGTAGGTCAAGTTGTTGATCGTGAAGAGTTAGATGCTTTAAAGGATCAAGAGCAGGTTTCTAGAGCTTATCGACTTGCTTTAAAGTATTTGACATATAAAGACTATACTTATGCTAAGATGGTAAAAAAATTAGCTGATAAAGGTGATTTTGATGATATTCAAATTGAAATGACTATGGATATTTTAGTCCAAAAGAATTTGATTGATGATGTTGAGTATACAAAAAATTATTTTCAACGTTCAAGTCGATTAGGTATCGGGATTAATAAGATTATATATAATCTGAAGAATGAAGGTGTTTCTCCTTTTGTTATTGATGAGTATCTCACTGAATATTCAAAAGATTTAGAATATGATAAAGCAGTTGAAATTGTTCAAAAGCTTTATAGAGAAAATACATCAAAACCTCAATATGCCCTTATTCAAAATATTAAGAATAAGTTATTTAACAAGGGATTTTCACAAGATATAGTAGATAAGGCTATTGGCGATTTTGATTTTGTTTTTCCAGAAGGACATACAAAAAAATTACTTACTAAAGAATATCAACGTGTGTTAAGTCGTTATAAAAATCGTTATGATTCTCATATTCTTAAGAGTAAAATTATTACTTTTTTAGTTCAAAAAGGATATGAATATGATGATGTTATTGAAATAATAGGTGAATTATGGGAGGAATCAAATGATTAAGATAAAAGATATGAAGTGTGGAGATGACAATGTTGAATTCACTGCTATGATCTCATATGTCACGGTAGGTAAGACAAATGGTGCTAATAAGTCAAATTATCTTAGTATTGTTTTTCAAGATGATACTGGTAACATTGATGCTAAATTATGGAATGCTACAAAAGAACATATAGAACAGTTGGTTGTTGGAGCTGTTGTGAGAGGAACAGGAGATATTATTAAGTATAGTGATGATCGTCAAATGAAAGTTGTTAGTGTTGATAATGTTAATTTACAAGAATCACAACAAGTTCAATTTTTACCTAAGGCACCAATGAATGAAGAAAAAATGATTAAAGAGATTATGGGATATATCAAAAAAATTGGCAACATGAAACTTTATACGATTACAAAGTATTTATTTGAAGAGAATATAGAAAAGTTAAAAATATATCCAGCAGCAAGTAAAAATCATCATGAATATGTTTCAGGGTTAGCTTATCATTCTTTATGTATGTTAAAAATTGCAGATTCATTATTATCTATTTATCCTGAATTGAATGCTAATCTTGTTTATGCAGGAATTGTTCTGCATGATTTAGGAAAAACTGTTGAATTAAGTGGACCTGTTGTTCCTACCTATACATTAGAAGGAAAGTTATTAGGACATATATCAATTGCTCAAGCAATGATTAAAGATGCTGCAAAGGAATTGAATATTGAAGGAGAAGAAATTGTGTTGTTGCAACATATGATATTATCTCATCATGGAAAAAATGAATTTGGTTCTCCAGTACTTCCACAAATTAGAGAAGCTGAAATTGTTTATTTAATAGATAATATCGATGCAAGAATGAATATGTTTGATAAAGCTTTAGATCAAGTTGAATATGGTGATTATTCAAAACGTATCTTTGCTTTAGAAAATAGAATGATTTATAAACCAAAAATGTATAAAGATTAATATAAAAAGGGCAGTTTCCTATTGGAAGCGCCCTTTTTCTCTGTCATTTTAATTTTTGATATATGCTTTCAAGATCAACATCTAAAGAACGATCGCTGTAGTGAATTTGAATACCATCACTCTCCTGATATCTAGGAATTAAATGAATATGAAAATGATGTACTGTCTGTCCAGCAACTTCATTCATATTGGAAATAATATTCATTCCTTTAGCATTTGTTCTTTCTATAAGTGTATTAGCAACTCGCTGCGCTACTTTTATCATATGTGCAAGAATATCTGGATCAGTATCTAAGAAGCTGTGAGAATGCTTCTTTGGGATAATGAGAGTGTGTCCATCGGTTGTCTGACTTAAATCTAAAAAAGCCATACAAATATCATCCTCATATAAAATTTTACCAGGTATCTCATGATTTGCTATCTTACAAAAAATACAATTATCCATAATTACGACCTCCAATTCTATTTATATTTTACACGAAAAAAAGGATAAGGGAAACCCTTATCCAATATATTCTTCGTTAATTGATTTAATTTCACTCTTAAGTTTAGAATCATTAACTGTAAAATTATACTTCTTTAAATAAGAAACTTCAGCTTCTGTTTTTAATGAACTATCACTAGATAATGCTTTAGTAAGAGCGTCTTTATCTTTATGATCAGTATTGTATAAATATAAAACTGCATATTTATCATCACTAAGTTTCACTGCTGTTGTATAAACACCATCAGTTTTAACCTTAATTAAATCAGCTAAAGCTTTTTTAAGATTATCATCAAGAGTAGAGTTCTTTGTTACAGCACCAGCATCTTCTGCATCAGATCCGTATTCCTTCATCTTCTTATCAAAATCATCTTCACTTTTCACTTCTTTAATAAGTGTTAAGGCAGTTGATTCTTTATCAACAATAATCTTTTTAAAACTACATACTTGATAATCAGTTAATAACTTATCATAATTATCAGAAATATATTTATTTCTTAATAACTCTTGTTTTGCATCAGGAACTAAAGCACTATTGACATAATCATCTTTAGAATCATAACCTAAACTTTTTGCATATTTATCTAAATCACCATTTGCATAATTTGCATAAAGTTCTTCTCTTTCCTTAACTAACTTATTTAGAGCAGCTTCATCATTGACTTCTTTATCGGCAATTGATTCAAAAACACTACTTAATACTTTTTCACTACCATATTGTTTTAATAGTGTTTCAAAATATCCTTGTTCAGTAATATTAATTCCACTACCACTAATTAAAACCTTATCACCATTACTTACTTTTACATCATACATTGATCCAGAAGAACATCCAACAAGTAATCCACCACAAAGAACAAGCATTAATAATTTTTTCATTATGAATTACCTCCCCTTTTTTCTTCTCTTTCTTTTAATGCGTCAGCAACAAAATCTTTAACTTGTTTCTCTATATCTTCATTTCCATACTTTAATTCATAAGTATTAAAAACCAAGAAATGAATATATCCATCATAAACAAGTAAAGGAGAATCAACATCTACAGAAGTCAAATCTTTTTTAATGTCTTCTTTCTTATTACTACTTGAATATAAGAAATAATAACCATCCTCACCTTTGATTTGATCCGATTTAGATCCAACCTTTAAAGCAGTTGCTGCAGTTTGAACAGCTTCACCATAAGTATCAGTTAATCCAGAAGTAGAATCAACAATACCTAAACTTCCTTTTTTACTCTTTGTAGCTTCATCGTCAGAATATTCAGTCGCTATTTCTTCAAAACTCTTTTCAGTCTTTAATAAAGAAGTAACTTCTGTTAATTTTTCTTTTTCATCAGTCGTTAAATTACTCATATCAGCAACAGATACCTTGATGATATTCATATATTTAGGATTTTCTTGTTTGTAATAATCTTCAAACACCGTATCAAAATTATCTTTAACGTACTTTTTAATAAATTCTGAATATTGTAAAGAGAAGACAAGTGACTCTTCATAAGCATCCATATCCTTATATCCACTTGATGCGAGTGCACTTTCAAGTTGCGCTTCTGCATCATCAGAATATTGACTTGTATAGTTTGCTTTGATGTTTTTAACAATTTCAGCAGCATTATCTTTCATTTCAGATGTAATAGGAAAATTAGCCTTTACCAATTCATCTAGAACATAACTAAATAATGCATTTTCTCCAGTAGATGACTCTGCTAAACCTTTATAGATATCATCAGCAAGAATATCCTTTCCATCAATTGATGAAAGAACATACTTTCCATCACTATTTTTTACAGTGCTCGTACTAGAACATCCGCTTAAAACTAATAAACTTGCTAAAGCAAGTCCCATAAGTTGCTTTTGTTTCATATAAACCTCCTTGATTTAAACACTATAATTATACACTAAATCAATTATTTTTCAACTTAACTAGGCTATAACACAAAATTTACTGACATTTTACCATATTATATATTGTGCATACGAGGAGGAGTTTAAAATGAATGAAGAAAAAAGAGGTTGTTGTGAAATAACAATCACTTTATTTATCTTACTGATATTGATTTGTTTTATATCTATTTAATATAAAGGAGGGAATTATATGTTAGCACATCAAGGGTCTTTTACTTTAATTCTTGTATTATTTATCTTATT
>JAVWHX010000081.1:7976-8207 GCA_036639875.1 Coprobacillus sp. | reverse complement strand
ATGCATGAACAAATACTTTTTCTAATCCTTGTTCTTTAGCTAATTTTAATAATGCATAGATATGTTCATTTGATGAGTGAACTCCACCATTTGATAATAATCCCCAAATATGTAATTTAGAATTATTTTCTTTTGCATGTTGAATAGCCTTTAAGAATTTTTCATTTGTATAAAAAGTTCCATCTTCAACTGCTTTATTAATTAAAGTTAATGATTGATATACTGTTCTAC
>JAVWHX010000081.1:0-7926 GCA_036639875.1 Coprobacillus sp. | reverse complement strand
TTCCCCATTTGTCCATCAGGTAATCCAACAGCTTTACCACTCGCTTCAATCGTAGTTGTTGGATACATAGCCATTAAATCATCTAAGTTAGGTGTATTTGCAAGCTTTACAGCATTTCCATCAATTCTTTCAGTTAATCCATAACCATCTAAAATACATAATACTATAGGTCTCTTCTTCATTCTATATACCTCCATATGGGCTCATTATACAAAATTATGAGGCAAAAATAAAGTTTAAAACAATATTTTTTCATATATCCAAACAAAATCAATATATCCTAGTATATCTATAAAAATTTTACTAACTTATTGCCTTTTCATAGCTTTAAGTTCATCATAACTGGCATTATTTATAATAAGCATTTCCAACTTATCTATTGTTTCTATTTTGCAATCACTCACCCACTCACATTCAGTTATTCCATATTTCAATTCAATCATTCTTCTTAACGTATCTTGCTTAGCATAATTCATTCCCTTTTTAACTCCTTCTTCCATTCCTTGTTCCATTCCTTGCTCTTTAGCTTCTTCAACATCCATATCATGCCAAGCTTGGTAATCCTCTTTCTTTTGATATCTTGCCCTTGTCGCTTCCATCAAACTCTTATTCTTCATAAAATCCCTATGTAACAACTCAATCATTTTAATAACACCTTCCTTTTCTTCATATTCTATTCCTTCTAACGTTCCTTTATGGATAAGATAAAACATTGCTTCTGCTTCTGTAAGTTTATCCTTTGATTCAGCTATTTTCTCTATATAAGGTAAATAAACATAAACAGACGTATGAATATAAAATGGTAATTCTTTTTCCCCAATATGTTGTTTAGCATGAAAAGTTTCTATGAGTTTAGGATTACTCCGATCATAGTCTTCAATCAATATAACTTGATAAATATCCTTAATCTTCACAAAACCATCCCCCACTTGTAACTGATTAGCTATCATCTTTGCAGCATAGTATTGAAACCTTTTATAAATATACTTAGAAAGTAATGACTTTTGCATCTCTATATTAATTTCATCTGAATTCCTATTCATATAAATATCCAATATAACATCCTTATCTCTAATATAACGTGGTATCAATTCCGGATTATCTACAATAATATTATCTAACTGTATAGGTAATAATTGTTCTAATAGAAATCTTCTCACTTTGATTGAAGCATATGTATTTCTCCCAAACACATACTTAAAAAACACATCTGAATTATAATCAATTTTCACTTGCATAAAATACCTCCTACTTCTATATACAAATAAAAATCGATTTTTTCTTCTCAAAAATAAAATTTTTTCAATTTTATTATACAATTGCTCATTGCAATTGTCAAACGATGTTATCTTCACTTATAAATTACATAATAAAAAGAGATACAAATTTGTACCTCCTTCATAAAAAATAAAACATTCCTATAATTATCCCTAATCCAATACTTAATCTTTTCTTATCACTCAAACTATGAACAGGATTTATTTTTTTAATGAGCTCATCAGCCATATCAACTCTTGCTTTAGAATTATAGATTAAATAAGAATCAGTTTCACTTTACCAAACTTACTCAATTCATTAACTAACAGTTACTTTAAAAACAATTCTAATCATTATATTGACAACCTATCGCTTCTAGTTCTTTCATCACATCTTCTTTATCACAGATACGAATCAAACAAATATAAAATCCGTCACTCCCTATATCAATGCGAGAAAGAAGATATTCATCATTATGAAAACACTTCTGACAATCATAAAATGCCTCTTCACCATATAACTTCTTACTCTCAACACTTATTTTCTTTAATTTTCTTTTAGACAATAATCTATTTATATTATATAAAACATCATCAAATTCTAATTTCCAATCAATATAACAAACAATATCTTTTTGATCTAATGGTTCTAATATATCATCTTCTATCATATCAACTGTTTTATTAACCACACTTTTCCCTAAACCTAGTAATTCATAAAGTTTACGATATTTTTTACATTCCTCTTTCTTTAACTTTTTTAAATCTTTTTTTATTTCAATTAATCTTAATGCTGTTAAAATTGTATTCTCCATCTTCAAAATAACATCTGGTGAAGTAATCTCTTTATGTTTATCAATAACATCTTTAATTCCTAATCCATTTTTTATCATATGATAATCAGTCTGTCTTAATTCAAACTCATTATCAATCATCACAATATGATACTCACTCACAGAATCACAATCAAACATTCCAATATGAAAAGGCAAATAAAATTTTACACCATCTCTTTCATATGTCTTATCCATATATGACTGACTCGCTTTATTAATCACAATATTATCAAAAACATCTTGATTCTCTGATGCCTTTATCCACAACGCTTCCTCACTAGCTCCCGCATTCTTACCAGCAGATACATTATTGATTAAACAATTATAAAAATAATCAAATAATATATTCACATTATCTACATTAATAACATCACTTCTATAAGTATGTCCTAAAAAACTTCTATGACCATAATAAATTTTATCATTATAATAATATAAATTAACCCGACTTATTGATAACTTTAAATTATCATCTTTTTTCTTTTTAAAAAAGAACATATATTCCCTCCTCAACTTCATTTCTACACACTAAAAGTATACCTTATTTCTATTCTCTACTCAATATCCTCTCTTATAACAAAAAGAACTTATCCTATAAAAGAATAAGTTCCTTATATTATGCTGTTATTTCTTTGTTGTAAAAGAAGTAATTAATAAAATAATCATTATTGCTAACCAATACAATATCAACATCCCTATAGAAGAGCTTTTCTTAAAATCATCATTCTTCTTTAAAGAAGAATTGATCTGTCTATTCATTATTTTAATTCTGTTTTCTTAATTATAACAAATGATAAACACCCTAACAATGCAATCATAACAATAATAAAACTGATTGGATTAAGGAAATGAATCACCCCATTAGATGCATAACCAATAATCCAAGTTATTGCTTTACCTATCTCCATCATAATATCAGCAGGAATAAATAAATTAATAACAAGTGGTAAGATAATAAAGATAAGTAGTCCTATTGTTATAAGAATAAAATAGAACGGTTTCTTTCCAATCCTATTGCTTATAAGTGCACATAGATATGATCCAATAGCTGCAAAGAAATAAAGCAATGCTAACATCAACCATTGAATCAAAATATGATGACCTGATCCATACATCATTTGAAATAATGATGTATAAGAAGGAATATTATGTGTAATAAATGTATCAAAAATTGACATCATCAATACTACAAAAGTAAACATAACTATCGTTGCTATAAAGATTTGTTTTCTTGTATATCCATTTTGAATAGCCATCTTAAAATCTTCATTAAAGCCTAACGATCCAGTCACTATCAAATAAATCAAACATGACATTTCCAACCCATTAAACCAGACTTTATCAAAAGAACCAAAAGATAAATAAACTATTAAGTAACTAGCAACCATAATTCCATAAAATATTGAATAGAATATCATCAATGGTTTAAGTGTTGTCCAACATTGATATTTAATCAAAGAACTTAATTTCATCTTAGTAACACCCACTTTCCGTTAGTTTAACAAATAACTTTTGAAGATTCATAGATGAAATTTGTAGTTTATCATGTAATTCTTCTTTCTTAACATCACCCATGATATAGGCAACCTTCATACCACCTAATTCATCTATTCCTATGACCTTCTCATTATGACAATACTCATCTACATCTTTAGCATTCCCAGACACACTATATCCTTGAGACATGATTCTTTCTACTGAATCCTGTAATAATATTTGTCCTTTATCAATAATCACAACATCTTCAATTAAGTTAGCAACTTCTTCAATAAGATGAGTTGCAATAATAATTGTTTTATCTTCATCATATGTTTGAAGTAATAACTTATAAAAGAGTTCACGATGATTGGCATCTAACCCTAATACAGGTTCATCAAATATGATGTATGGCATATTAAATGATAAAGCAATAACAAGTTTACATATTGAACGATATCCAGTAGATAAAGAATTCATCTTCTTTTGCGTATCTAATTCAAATTTACCTGCATAATCATACGCCTTTTCTATGTCAAAGTTATCATAGAACTCATCTGTCCATTTAAAGATATCTTTAACCTTAAGATTAGGATATAAGTTTTCTTCTGTCATACAATATAACTTATCTCTTATCTTTATATTTTCTTGAGCATTTTCTCCATCCACATAGACATGCCCTTCTGATGCAAAAATCCTATTAGAGATAATCTTTAATAATGTTGATTTTCCTGCTCCATTTCTCCCTAATAATCCATATATCTTTCCTGTTTCAAATTGAAATGAAACATCATTTAATGCTTTGACATGTTTATACTCTTTAGAAACATTTTTAATTTCAATCATCTTTATACCCTCTTTCTATCATTTTAATAATTTGTTGTTGTGTCATCCCTAACTTCTTTGCTTCATTCATCAATGATTCTACATACTGACTATAAAACTGTTCTTGTCTCTTTAATCTTATCTTTTCAACTGCTCCAGGTGTCACATACATACCTAAGCCTCTTTTTTTATAAATGATATTTTCATCCACTAACATATTCATACCCTTTAAAACAGTATGTGGATTAATATTGAATAATGCTGATATTTCATTAGTAGAAGGAATCTTCGTTTCTTCAGGAAAGACTCCTATAAATATTGAATCTTCTAACTGTTCAGCAATCTGAATAAAAATCGGCTTTTCACTACTTACATCAATATTCATATTTCCCTCCTTATGTTATATAGTTAGTTACTTGACTAACTAACCTACTTATAATATATTACTTTCTCTTCTTATTGTCAATACAATTTCAAACAAAAAAAGTATGACTATATAATCATACCTCCATCTTATTTCATTCAATAATTCTTTTTTATGTTTTATTTTTCATCCCTGCGACATTCATATGCATACAATTAAACTCACCAAATATTATAAATCATCGCTTATAATCTACTTTATCTAATAAAATAGGTTTAGGATTATCAAGTATCCATATAACAGATATCTCAGCCAATCGATTTAACTCTTTGTCCCCATCACCTAGAGATATAACTCGAATCAAAGAACGAACTTCTTCTATAAGTTCATCACTTAAAGATATCCCTGCACTTAAATAAGTCAGTAATGATTTTATCATTTCCTTATAATCCTCATCCCAATTACAAGCACCATTCCCTAATATCTCATGAGAAACTTTGCCGTTAATACGAACCACTTCTCCTTGTATTGTACTTGCATGACCTTGACTAGGAACTAACAAATCCCATAATTCTTCATGAATATCTTGCCATCTTTGACTCTTAGGAATAATTAAAGAAACACCATCATATATCTTTCTTTGTTCAACTGGTGTGACATCAAACAACTTATAAAACCTATATAAATATTCTTCTATGTCTTTTGTATCTATTGCCATATTACTTTTATGGAATTCAAAATCTTTTCCTATTCTTATTATAGAATCTTTCATAGAATCAGTAATCTTATTACCTTTTTCTAATAAATAAAGAACAATTTCATACATTTTAGGCAAATCCATTGGATATCCTCTTAAAAGCATAAATTCAATAGGTGTCAGTTTATTCAACTTCTCCTTAGCATAAATATTAGCACCTGATTCTACTAAAGTTTTAACATTATTCAAAGACTTTGAATCAGTTGCATAATGAAGAGGTGTTTGTTCCATATAATCCAATGCTTCTATGTTTGCACCTAAATCAAGATATAACTGGACATGATTTTCATAATAACTAGCTTGATAATGAAGGGGAGTTTTCTTCCATCTTCCTACATAATTAATATCACAACCTTGTTCAATAAACCATCTAATCAGTTCTTCACTCAAATCTCTATAACATAATACATTATTTTCAGTAAAGGTATCATAAGCATTTTCTCTACATTTCTTATAAAGTTTCTTTATGTCTTCAATGTTATTATTTTCAATCAATTGTTTTAATTCTTTTGGTAATGTTTTTCTTCTTTTATCTTGCTTAACCTTTTCTTCAACTCTTATTTCCTCTATTTCAACAGTTTTCTTTTTAAATAAACGAAACATCACAATTCTCCTAATCCGCATCTACCCAAAGATGATATTTCCCACAATGTAGGCATTGAAACAAATATCCTGCCATCATACCATCTTTAACCAAATACTCTCTTGCATCTTCATATTCATCACGTTCATCATATTCTTTAAAAACTTCATCTGCAATACCCATCTCTTCTAACTCTTTTGTGCCAACTGAACCAATATATGCACAATAATCATCACAGCATGTTAACCAATATTCTCCTTGCCAACTGACATAGCCTGGTGTGCGTTTAAACAGTTCATCCCTTTTATCTTGAGATAATATTTTTTCAGCATCTTGAATAAAAGAGCCATCAAACTTTTCAGCAGCCTTTCCATTCTCAACACATTCTAAACAAATACAATCAATATCTTCTACACAATACATTGTAGGTATGTATTCATTGACTTCTTGACCACAACATTGACATATCCCTTTTCCTTTTACTAAAATTTGATCTTGTAAAAGATGAGGATGATATTTAAACTTAATGTCTTTCATATCTATTTCTCCTATATCACTCTTAAGTCATCACATTCAATATCTTGGTAACTACATTGAATATTTTGAACTAAATCTTTATGAGATAATAGTTCTAATCTATTCATACTTTCAAAATCATATTGATTCCAATCATAGTGATTTTCATCATCAACATAACAGCTTCCAATAACATTTGTTGTTACTCGTAGAACTTGTTCTTGAGCATTACTAAATACTAAGATAATTGGCATTTGAAATGCTACATAGTATTTGCTGTTTTCTTTTGTAAGTGCATCAATAATAAATTCATCTGAACTCAATATTTCAGCATTTTCAATTTCTTTAAAAACATCATGATCAATATATACAATATCCTTTAGAATATTTGATACTTTAACAGTCTCTTCAACATAACAAGAAACACTCTCCCATAATAATGTCTCTGATAGTAATTCAATCAATGCATCCATCAATATCCCTCTTTTCATATCATATATTATATCATTCATTGTAAAAGAAAACGACTCATTTAAAAAATAAGTCGTTCATTGTTACTCTTTATTTTCCTCTTGAGCTTGTTTAATAATCAACTCAATCTTATGCAATCTCTTATCTTTGACTTCAATAACTTTAAATATACAGTTATTCCATTCAATAACTCTTTCTTCTCCTTGTTCTGGAATTTCCCCTAACAAATCAAGTAAGAATCCACTTAATGTTTCATGATTTTCACTTTCTAAATCAATCATTAATTCTTCATTAATATCATCTAAATCCATATTACCATCAATAAGATAAGATGAATTATCTATCTTTTGAATACCATGTTCACTTTGTTCATCATATTCATCTTCTATTTCACCCATAATTTCTTCAATAAGATCTTCTGTAGTGACAATCCCTGAGAATCCACCATACTCATCAACCAATATAGCAATATGTTGATGAAGTTTTTGCATTTCTTTAAATAACTCATCAATATTCTTTGTCTCTAATACAAAGTGCGGTTTTCTAAGTAATTTTCTAATCTCAACATTTTCAAATCCAACCTTATATGCTTCAACCACAAAATCTTTAATATGCAATATCCCAATGATATTATCAATGGATTCTTCATAAACTGGTATTCTTGTATAATGCATTTCCATAAGTTCATCAAAATATTCACTCATTGAATCATCAATATCTATACAAAAAACATCAGTACGTGGTGTCATAATATGCACTGCTAATATATCATCAAATTCAAAGATACTATTAATCATCTCTGTCTCTGTTTCATTAAATACACCGTTCTCTTGTCCACTCTC
>JAVWHX010000080.1:0-8712 GCA_036639875.1 Coprobacillus sp. | reverse complement strand
TATAGCCATGGATAATCCGAAGAGTTGCATTCAATATGGAGGAACAACAGTTGCTCCTGTTGCTAGAAAAATGTTGGTTGATATCTTACCAGCGTTAGGTGTTAAAAAAGTAACCAGCCAAAGAGAAAAGGCATATGTTTATACTGATGTTAGAACTTTTGATGTTGAAAATTATGTTGGTCTTTCTAAACAACAAGTTAAGAATGATAACTATGGATTTGAGTTTATGGGAAGTGGTGATTATGTGATTGATCAGTTGCCACGTGTTGGTGAAAAAATAGAAGAAGGCCAAAAAGTAAAAATCATGTTAGGGAATGATGTGAAGTTGGATGAATGAGAGAGGTGTTGATAACACCTTTTTCTATTGTTCGGTTGTTATTGAGGAAGAAATATGATATATTGTATGAGGAAAATCACATATAAAGGAGTACAATTATGTTTTCAATGACGTTTTTACAGATATTAATTAATTTTATAGTTGCATTTGTTGTGGTTATGGCTGTTATGCCTAAATCAATTCAATATTTAAAGAAATTAAAGTTTGGACAAGTAGAAAGAGAAGAAGGTTTAGAATCTCATAAACATAAGGGCGGTACACCTACTATGGGTGGTGTTGTTTTTATTCTTTGTTCTGTGATTATTGTTTATGCTTTAAACTTTTCATTCTTTAATAATCCATATGTTCATTTGATTACTTTTGCTTTTGTTGGGTATGGATTAATTGGGTTTTTAGATGATTATTTAATTGTTGTAAGAAAAAGCAATGATGGATTAAAACCTTTATATAAATATACATTACAATCTATTTTAGCTATTGCTTTTTATTTCTTAGCTAAATATTTTATTCCTGAATTTGATACAATGATTTCTATCCCATTGTTACATATTAATGTTGATTTAGGATGGTTCTATCCAGTTCTTGTTTACTTTATGTTTACATCAGAAACAAATGCTGTTAACTTAACAGATGGTTTAGATGGACTTGCAACAGGATTGTCAATGATAGCGACTGCTGTCTTTGTTATATTTGCGATTATGAATAAGAACTATGCTGTTGCTATTTATGCGATGATTATTGTAGGAGCTTTACTTGGGTTTATGTATTACAATTATCATCCAGCTCGTATCTTTATGGGTGACACTGGTTCATTAGCTTTAGGTGGAGCATTAGCTGCAATTGCTGTTCTTACAAATCAAGAGTTATTATTAATCTTAATTGGTGGGGTTTTCTTGATGGAAGCTTTATCAGTTATTATCCAAGTTGTGTCTTTTAAGACAAGAGGAAAAAGAGTCTTTAAGATGGCACCAATCCATCATCATTTTGAAATGCTAGGTTGGTCAGAACAACAAGTTGTTATTTCGTTCTGGTTCTTAGGGTTTATTTGTGGAATTATTGGGATTGTTTTAGGGGTGATGTAATATGTTATGTGGTAAGAAGGTACTTGTTTTAGGGCTTGCTAAGAGTGGTAAAGCTGCTGTTGAATTGTTGGATGTGCTACATGCAACGATTACAATTAATGAATCTGCAAGTCAAGAGAAGATAGTTGGTTATGATGAATATATATCAAGAGGATTTGAAATGGTTGTAGGGGGACACCCTGATGAATTGTTTGAAAGAGATTTTGATTTTGTAGTAAAGAATCCAGGGATTAATTATCACAAACCTTTTGTTTTAAGATTGAAGGAAAGAGGAATTCCTGTTTATACAGAAATAGAGCTTGCTTATCAAGTTTCGTTGTTACAAAACTATATTGCTGTGACTGGTACGAATGGTAAAACAACAACAGTGACTTTGATTGATGAAATCTTAAAAGCTGCTAAACATAAAGTATGTCTTGCTGGTAATGTTGGAACACCATTATCTCAACTTGTTTTAGATAATGATTTAATAAGTCGTGATGGTTATGATGTTGTCTTAGAAATGTCTAATTTTCAATTATTAGATATTGAAAAGTTTCATCCCCATGTTTCCACTGTTATTAATCTAACACCTGATCATTTGGATTATATGGATAGTTTAGAAGAATATTATGCTTCTAAAATGCGCATCTATATGAATCAGGATGAACATGATTATTTTATTGAAAATATTGATGATGAGGTTTTGCAGGGATATTTAAAACAATATCCTGTGCCTGCTCAACCTATTACTTTTTCTTTAGAAAAAGAAGCTGATTGTATGATCAAAGAAGATGCAATCTATTTCAATAATCAAAGAGTGGTTGGTTTAAATGAAATTAAGATTGTAGGTAAACATAATGTTCAAAATATGATGATTGCTATTATTGCTTGTCATTTAGCTCATGTTTCTTTATCTGATATTCATGATACATTGGCAGCATTTAAAGGTGTTGAGCATCGTATTGAGTTTGTTAGAGAAATCAAAGGTGTCAAATATTACAATGATTCTAAGGCAACGAATACTGATGCAACTATCATTGCTTTAAAGGCTTTTGATAAACCTGTAATCTTATTAATGGGTGGACATGAAAAAGGTTTGGATTTGACAGAAATGGCAAAGTATAACAATTGCATCTCACAGCTTATTTGTTTTGGAAGTGCTAAAGAGAGATTTGCCAAAGATATGCAACATCCATCTACTTATATTGTTGAACATTTAAAAGATGCGATTGATAAAGCATATGAGTTAGCGAGTGAACAAGATATTGTTTTACTTTCTCCTTCGACAAGTTCATTTGATGAATTTAGTGGTTATGAAGAAAGAGGAAATGTTTTTAAAGAAATAGTGAATGAATTATAGAAGGTGGAAACATCTTCTTTTTTTTGTTTTTTTTCATATATCTATAAAGATGGAGGTGTGATATGAAAACAAAAAGAATAATCTCTTTGACAATGATTATTGTGATATTTGGATTAATTTGTGTATATAGTTCTTCACATATTTGGGCACTCTATAAATATGATGATTCTTTTTATTATATTAAGAGGCAAGCTATCTTTGCATGTATAGGAGTTATTGCCATGTTTGTGACTTCTAAAATTGATTATCACTTATACAAAAAGTATTATAAACAGATTATTGGTATTTGTTTCTTGTTGCTTATTCTTGTTTTGATTCCAGGTTTAGGTGTGGTTAGAGGAGGAAGTAGAAGTTGGTTTAATTTTGGTGTCTTTGCATTACAACCAAGTGAACTGTTTAAGATAGGTATGATTATTTTTGCTGCTGTTTATATTGAAAAGAATTATTATCGAATGAAACAATTAAAGTATAGTTTTAAATTGCTATTGGTTATGGGATTGGGTTTTTTATTGATTATGTTGCAACCGGATTTTGGTAGTGGGATAGTTATGGCTTGTGCTATTGTTGTTATGCTTATTGTTTCACCATTTCCTTTTATTTATTTTGTATTTTTAGGTATCTTAGGGCTTGTTGGAATTGTTGTGATGATTTTATCGGCTCCTTATCGCATGGAAAGAATTTTATCATTTTTAAACCCTTTTCAAGATCCCTTAGGTAGTGGCTTTCAAGCGATTCAAGCTTTATATGCTATTGGCCCAGGAGGACTGCTAGGGGTTGGCTTTAATAATAGTATTCAAAAACATTTTTATCTTCCAGAACCGCAAACTGATTTTATCTTTGCGATTGTTGCTGAAGAGTTTGGGTTTATTGGTGCAGTCACATTAATAGGTGTTTATTTATGTTTGTTTAAAACTGTATTATCAGTTAGTAAACATGTTAAAGATTTGTTTGGGAGTTTATTGATGATTGGAATTATTTCGATGATTGGAATACAAACATTAATTAATTTGGGAGTGGTTGTTGGGTTGTTTCCGGTTACTGGTGTAACGCTACCTCTTATGTCATATGGAGGGACGAGCTTAACGATTACATTAATGAGTATAGGAATTTTAATTAATATCTCGAAATCATCAAATTGTGTGTTATAATAAGCAAAGAAGGAGTGAGCTATTATGAAAATAATTGTAAGTGCTGGTGGAACAGGTGGGCATCTTTATCCTGCTTTAGCACTTGTTGAATATATAAAAACACAAGATAAAAATGCTGAGTTTTTGTTTGTTGGAACAACTGATCGTTTAGAATCTCAGATTGTTCCTGAACTTGGTTATCGATATAAAGGCTTGAACGTCAAAGGACTTGTTGGAAATCCTGTTAGAAAAATGATAAATGGAATGGTATTTGTTAAATCTTTGAATGAATCTAAGAAGATATTAAAAGAATTCAAACCAGATATTGTGGTTGGTTTTGGAGGCTATCCAAGTGCTTCGATTGTTATGGCAGCAACCAAACTTGGAATCAAAACAATGATTCATGAACAAAATTCTATTATTGGTTTAACAAATAAAATATTAATTAAGAAAGTAGATAGGATTGTTTGTTGTTATAAAAAAGCTTATCAAGAGTTTCCTAAAGAAAAAACTATATTGTTAGGAAATCCAAGAGCAAGTGTTGTTGGTCATCAAGAATTAAAAGATATTCATGATATTTATAAAATTGATAAATCAAGAAAAACAGTTGTGATTGTAATGGGTAGTTTGGGTTCGGCATCAGTTAATGAAGTGATGAAAGATGCATTAAGACAAATTCAGCATGATAATTATGATATTGTTTATGTTACTGGTAAGAATCATTATGAAAGCATGAAGAACGAATTAAGGGATTTAAATTCTTCTGTTCATCTTTTGAGTTATATTGAAGATATGCCAAGTTTGATTGCTTCTTGTGATTTGTTAGTGACACGTGCTGGAGCAACAACATTAGCTGAATTGACAGCGCTTGGAACGGCTGCTTTGATTATTCCTAGTCCTTATGTTGTTTTGAATCATCAAGAATATAATGCTAAGGAATTGGTTGATCAAAACGCGGCAAGATGGATTTTAGAAAAAGATTTAAATGTTGATAATTTAGTAAAAGAAATCCGTTATTTAATGAAACATGAAGAAGTATTGCAAGAATTAAAGAAAAATGCTAAAGCATTAGGCAAAGTGCAAGCTTGTGAAGATATTTATCAAGAAATGTTAAAGACATTAGAAAGGAAGTAATTATGGATTTTAATCAATTGTTTTATGATTTGGTTGAATTAAATTTAGGCGAAGTTTTAGAAAATGAACCTATGTATAAACATACAACTTTTAAAGTTGGTGGACCAGCACGATTTTTTGTGAAAGTTACTGATGTAGAAGCGTTAAGGCGTGGTATTCAGTTTTGTAGAAATTCTCAATTGAAACATATGGTTGTTGGTAAAGGTTCTGATCTTCTTTTTTCAGATAAGGAATATGAAGGTGTTATTTTTTCTTTAGAAGAAGGATTGAACAAGGTTTGTATAAATGGATCTGAAATCAAAGCAGAGGCCGGCGTAGGGATGATTTACCTTGCTTACCAAGCGGCTAAAACAGGTTTGTCAGGTTTTGAGTTTATGAGTGGCATTCCTGGAACTATTGGTGGCGGTGTTTATATGAACGCGGGTGCTTACAAATATTGTATGGCTGATGTGTTTACTTCAGCGTTAGTTTTAGATGAAAACTGTGAATTGCGTACACTAACAAAAGAAGAAATGCAATTTGATTATCGTCAATCAGTTCTTCAAATGCATAAAGATTGGATTTTGGTTGAAGCAACATTTACAATGAATGCTAAAGAACCACAGGATATCATTGCAGTTTTGGATAAACGTAAGGAAAAAAGAATGTCAACACAACCATGGAACCTTGCTAGTGCGGGAAGTATCTTTAGAAATTGTGATGATAAACCAGCATGGCAGTTTATTGATGAGTGTGGCTTAAGAGGTCATGAAATTGGTGGTGCTCAAGTTTCACCGAAGCATTCTAATTTTATTGTGAATAATGGATATGCAAGTGCGAAAGATATTTTAGATTTAATTTTATTGGTTCAAAAAACAGTTTTTGATCAATTTGGAATTGAATTGCAGAAAGAAGTTATTTTAGTGAATTGGGAGTAGGTGAGAATTGTGGCTAGTCATGATTATTATTATAATGAACATGATGAAAATCAGGTTGATAAAATATTAAAAACGAAAAGAAAAAAGAAATTGAAGCGTCGTTTTAAGGTTGCTTTTGTATTACTAATTCTTATTTTAATAGGAGCTTTCTTTATGAGTGACTATTCAAAAGTTCAATCAATTGAAGTGATTGGGAATGAAGAAGTAAAAACTGATGATATCTTAAATGGTGTTTCTGTAAATAAAGATTCGATCTTTTTACTTGTTGATATATCAAAGATTGAAGAAGAAGTCAAACAAGTTAATTTGATAAAGAAGGCAAATGTTTCAAGAGATTTCTTTGGAAATATAAGAATAGAAGTTGAAGAAGCTGATAAAGTAGCTTATTCTATTATTAATAAGATTACATATGTTATTGATGAAATGGGAAATGTAACTGAAACAGAAGATAAAAATATTATTCAGTCTTTACAATCTTGTCCTCGAATCACCCAATTTAAAGATTTGAAACTATTAAAAGAATTTGCGAAGCAATATGTGAAAATTCCTGAGTTAATTAAGAATCAAACTAGTGATATTCTTTATGATCCTAAAAAAGCTGATGAAACTCGTTTGAAGTTCATGATGGATAATGGAAAAATCTTATATTTAAGAATTGAGGATATGGCAGAGCAATTGAAAAGCCTTGATTATGAAGCAAATATTGCTCATGATGATATGTGTATATTTAAGTTTGAAGGAAATAACATATATAAAGAAGCGTGTCAGTAAATGTGTCTTTTTTAAAGATACATTTATTTTATAAAAAATTCATTATTGTTCATGATAAAATGTTTTCTTATCGTGAATTTTATGGTATGATAATATAGAAGTAATTTTTAAAGGAGAATCAGTTATGAAAGATATCTATGCTGTTTTAGATATAGGAAGTGCCACTGTTAAACTTCTTGTTGGTGAGGTTGTGAGTTCTCATGTGAGTGTCTTATTTGCCAAGAAGATGATTAGTCATGGTATTAGTAAAGGTAGAATTGAAAATATGCCTGAAGTTGTAAGTGAAATTAGGACATTGATCAAAGAAGCATCAGAAGCTCTTAATGCACCTATTACGAAGGTTGCTTTGTGTATTCCTTCTTTTTCTACACATATCTATCAAAGTGACGGGATCACAAAAGTTAATTCTCCTTTAGATCAAATCACAAGTGATGATGTTGTAAGAGCGTTAAAACTTTCAAAGCGATTTGAACGTGGGGAAGATGAAGAAATTATATCTGTTGTTCCAACAATGTTTCATTTGGATACAACATCTACAGCTGAAATTCCACTTGGTAAAAAATCAGCTTCATTAAAGGCAGAATCACTAATTATTACGACGAAGAAAAAGTTGTTGTATAGTTATGTGAGTGCGGTTGAAAAAGCTGGTTTAGAAATCTTAGATATTACAATTAATGCTTATGCTTGTGCTAAAGAAGCATTTGATGCTGTGTATTTGCAAGAGGGTGCGATTCTTATTGATGTAGGTTATAAACATTCAACGATTGCTTTTTTTGAAGGGGGATATCTCAAGTATATTGCTCAAGCACCAGTTGGTGGTTATGATTTAACTAAGCGTGTTGCTACATCTTGGCAGATACCTATGGATAAAGCGGAAGTTTATAAAGTGAAGTATGGAACGTGTGATCAACAAATTGGAGATGAAGATGTTATTCACACAACTCAAGATAGGAGTGTTGATGTTCATCATACTCAAAGAGATTTGGCTGTTGTGTTAAGTGAAGCAGTCAAAGAAATTATGGAAGTTATAAAAACGAAGATCAATGTCATTGATGATGGAAGAAGTTATGAGACTGTTATTGTTGGTGGCGGGGGAGAACTTCCAGATCTTGATGCTGTTGCAAGTGAAGTGCTCGGATGTTCGGTAAGGACTTATCGACCTGATACAATTGGAGCAAGAGATATGACTTATGTGTCATGTTTAGGAATGATGTATTATCTAAATGATCGAGCTAAGGTTTTGGGTGGTATGGAGTCATCGTTAATACTTCCTGATATTTCTAGTACGATGAGTATAAGGTTTAAGGGTTTGACAAAGTCAAAGCCGATACATAGTGATAAGAAAAAAGGCAAATTCACAAAAGTGATTGAAAACTTTTTTAGTGAAGAAGAATAATATATAAAAAGTGAGGATAGAAAGATGGATAGTAATTTGGATTTTGTGCAAGTAGCTAAAATAAAAGTTATTGGTGTTGGTGGTGGCGGTTGTAATGCTGTTGCGAGAATGGCTAAAGATGGAGTAAAAGGCGTTGACTTTTATGTGGCTAATACTGATGCTCAAATATTAAAAGGTATTGATATTGAAAATAAAATAATCTTAGGTAGAGAATTGACTCGTGGTTTAGGTGCAGGTGGAAATCCCGAAGTTGGGCGTAAGGCTGCATTAGAGACTGAAGATGAAATTAGACAAGCTTTATCTGGGGCAAATATGGTATTTGTTGCTGCTGGTATGGGCGGTGGTACTGGAACTGGTGCTGCGCCAATCGTTGCGAAGATTTCTAGAGATTTAGGAGCGTTGACTGTTGGTGTGGTAACTTCACCTTTTACATTTGAAGGACCTAAGGTTTCTAAACAAGCTATTGCCGGATTGGCTGAGTTAAGAGAAAATGTTGATTCAATTATTGTTGTTTCAAATGATAGATTATTAGATGCTATTGGAAGAAAACCAATGGGTGAAGCTTTTAGAGAAGCGGACAATGTTTTAAGACAAGGTGTTCAAACG
>JAVWHX010000079.1:0-8823 GCA_036639875.1 Coprobacillus sp. | reverse complement strand
GTTCGGCAGGAAGTTTAAAAGCAGAATCAATTCGTTCAGGGGCTATTTTAAAAGAAGCAGGAGAAAGATATTATGCTGCTGCTGATAAGGTTACAAAGTGTAATCTATATATAGATGATACACCAGGGATTAGAGTTGGTGATATTGCTGCAAAGTGTAGAAGATTACAAAGAGAACATGGATTAAAGATGATTGTTATCGATTATCTTCAATTAATTTCTGGTCCAGCTAATAGTAGAGAGTCAAGACAACAAGAAGTATCAGATATCTCTCGTCAGTTAAAAGGAATAGCCAGAGAGTTAAAAGTACCTGTTATTGCATTAAGTCAGTTATCACGTTCGGTTGAAAAGCGTGATAATAAAAGACCTGTATTATCTGACTTAAGAGAGTCAGGAGCAATTGAACAAGATGCAGATATTGTTTCATTTATCCATCGTGAAGATTATCAAGATCCTAAAAAAGAAGCTGAAACACAAGGTGCTACCGATATTATTATTGCTAAACATCGTAATGGTGCATTAGCTGATATACGTTTAGTATTCTTAAAACAATATAGTAAATTTGCTAACCCAGCAAGAGGAGATCAACAAGCAAGTCCTTTTGAAGGTGTTAAAGATGTAAGAGAATAAGTGTTATCTATATAAGATAATGCTTTTTTATTTTAAAAACGAAAGAAAAAGCATGAGTTTATCTTAATAATAAACTCATGCTCTATGTTTTTCTATCAAATTGTTCATGACACTTAGGACAAGATATAGATATCATTCCTTTTCCTTTTGGAACTCTTAAATATTGATGACACTTAGGACATTTTAAATATTTATGAGTTTTTCTATATTTAAAGATGTTACGATAACGATTGATTGTTTTTCTAATACCACTTGTATTTCTTAAATACCATTCATTTTCAGCTCTACGTTTATAATATTTTTTAGAAAACATTCTAAACATACAGTAAATAACAATCGCAAAACATACATAATTTAAATAAGGAACAAATAAAGAGATTAACAATAATACCAAATATAACCAAAATAAAAAATTACCAAATTGGTCAACTCCATATCTTGCATACATAAAATTTCTTAACCATTTCATTTTTATCACCTGCCACTATTATAATACATGTTTATGAATGAAATATGTACAAATCTTTCAATATTTATAGTATAATAAATCAATGTGGAGGATGTAGAATTATGTATAATCAATACCGTGAAGGATGGCTAGAAGTTATATGTGGATGTATGTTCGCAGGTAAAACTGAGGAACTTATTAGACGTATTAATGTGCTATCATTTGCAAAAAAGAATATTATTGTTTTTAAACCAAAAGTAGATAATCGTTATTCAGAAACGGAAATTGTATCTCATGCGGGGACAAGTGTTCCTTGTATTGTTGTAGAAACATCAAAGGATATATTAAAACATATTAAGGCTGATACTGATGTTGTAGCTGTAGATGAAGTACAATTCTTTGATAAAGATATTGTAGATGTTTGTGAATATTTAGCTGATAAAGGATTACGTGTTATGGTTGCTGGATTGGATAAAGATTTTAGAGGTGAACCATTTGGTGTTTTACCTGAGTTACTAACACGTGCTGAGTTTGTAACGAAATTAACTGCTGTATGTGCTAAGTGTGGAGCACCTGCAACTCGTACTCAAAGATTGGTAGATGGTAAGCCAGCTTCATTTGAAGATCCAATAGTTTTGGTTGGTGCTGTTGATCATTATGAACCAAGATGTAGGCATTGTCATGAAATTTTAAATAAGCCACATAAAATTTAATCAGTTCATTTTCAAGACATAATTAAGGTATATATTAATAGTGTCGAAAGACAAATACGATAGTATTGATTCCCCTCAAATCTATCATATATCCCTAAGAAAGAGATGTTTCCCCAAAACATCTCTTTCATTTTTTTGTTTTATGATATAATTTTTGATATAAAAATTTATTTTTTGATAAATATAAAATAAGTATAAATTATAATATGGTTGTTATTAAAAATAATGGAGGAGAGAATTATGAAAAAATTAGAAGTATTTTTAGATCGTTTCATTGGTCCAATTGCTCAAAAGATGAATGATAGTGATACTATTCAATCAATTGCAGAAGGATTCATGAGAACTGGTCCAATCACATTTGGAATTGCTTTATTTGCAATTTTGGGTAATTTACCAATTCAATCATATATGGATTGGTTAACACAAACTGGATTAAAAGTTCACTTTGATGCAGTTTTGAATGCGAGTATGAATATTATTGCATTGTATGTTGTATTCTCAATTGGATATTGTTATGCAAAGAGAAAAAACAGAAGTGCTATTGCTTGTGGATTTTTATCATTACTAAGTTTCTTGATTTTAATGCCACAAACTGTTGCTGGGAAAGAGGGCGATGTGACTGCCTTCGCTATCAGTTATTTAGGTGGTAGTGGTATTTTAGTAGGTTTAATTGTTGCGTTACTTGTTGCGCGTTTATATGATTGGTTATCTTCTAAAGGTTTAACATTTAAAATGCCAGAAGGTGTACCAGCAATGGTTAGTGAATCATTATCACCTATGTTTATTGCAATGATAATTGTTACATTTGCTTTCTTAGTTAGAGTTGGATTTGGTTATACACAATTTGGAAATATGTTTGCATTCTTTGAACAAACAATTGGAGGATTTATTCTTAAAATTGGATTATCTTTACCAACAATATTCTTATTATACTTTGTTGCTAATTTATTATGGTTCTTTGGAATTCATCCAAATACAGTTTATGGACCTTTTACACCTTTAGCAATGACAATTATGATGACAAATATTGCTGATTTACAAGCAGGTCGCCCTATTACTTATTTAACAATTTCATTAGTCTCATTCTTTGCTGCCTTTGGAGGAAATGGAAATACATTAGGTTTATGTCTTTCAATGCTTACAGCTAAGAGTGAAAGATATAAAAAGATGTTAAAACTTGCTTTCTTGCCTAACTTATTTAATATTAATGAACCATTGATATTTGGTATGCCAGTAATGCTAAATCCAATTTTCTTTGTACCAATGGTATTCTGTAATGTTGTTATGGGGTTAGTTGGGTTGTTTGCAACAAATATATTTACTTTTGCTTATAATCCAACAATGGCTTTATTACCATGGACAACACCATTCTTTGTGAAAGCTATCTTAGCTGGAGGAGTTTCACTATTAATCATGGTGCTTATCTTATTGGTTGTCAATACAATCATGTATTATCCATTCTTTAGAATTGCTGATAAAAAAGCAGTTGAAGAGGAAAGATTAGCATTGGAGGCATCACAACATGAAGCAGTTGAGTAAAGATTTCTTATGGGGTGGAGCTGTTGCTGCTAACCAATGTGAAGGGGCTTATTTAGAAGGTAACAAAGGCTTATCTATTATGGATGTAGCGACTGCTGGGAGTAAAGGTGTATCTAGAAGTTTTACGCCAGGGATTCAAGATGGAGTTTATTATCCTAATCATGAAGGTATTGATTTTTATCACCATTATAAAGAAGATATTGCTTTGTTTGCAGAAATGGGATTTAAATGCTTTAGAACTTCTATAGCGTGGACAAGAATTTTCCCTAAAGGGGATGAAGAAATACCTAATGAAGAAGGTTTGAAATATTATGATGATATGTTTAATGAAATGATTAAATATGGTATGGAACCAGTTGTTACAATATCTCATTACGAAATGCCATTATATTTAGTAGAAAAGTATAATGGTTGGTCAAATAGAAAACTAGTTGATTTCTATGTTCACTTCTGTGAAGTTATTTTTAAAAGATATAAAGGAAAAGTCAGATATTGGATGACGTTTAACGAAATTAATTCAGTCTTATTTATGCCAGAGGTTGCCGGTGTTATTGGTAGAGATAGAGATGATTTTAAAGTTAGAAGTGTTCAAGCAGCTCATCACCAATTTTTAGCAAGTGCAAGAGCAGTTAAGTTAGGACATAGTATTGATAAAGATAATAAGATTGGTTGTATGGTTTTAACAACAACATCTTATCCACTTACATCACATCCTGATGATGTTTTATTAGCAGAAGAAAGATGGAGAATGGGAACTTTATTCTTTACTGATGTTCAATGTCGTGGACATTATCCTGCTTATGCTATTCAAAAAGCAAAAGATAAAGGGATAAAGATAGTTATTGAAGAGAATGATTTGCAAGAACTAAAAGAAGGAACTGTTGATTATATTGGATTCTCATATTATTCATCTACAACGGCATCAAGAGATAATACAACTACCAAGGCAGGTGGTAATATTGTGACTGGTGTAAAGAATCCTCATTTAGAATCTAGTGAATGGGGTTGGCAAATTGATCCTAAAGGATTAAGACATACTATGAATCTTTTATACGAAAGATATGAATTGCCTTTATTTATTGTAGAGAATGGACTTGGATATAACGATATTGCTGATGAAAACAATTATGTAGAAGATGATTATCGTATTGAGTATCTTAAACAACATATTATTGAAATGAAAAAAGCAGTACTTGATGATGGGGTAGAATTGATTGGTTATACACCATGGGGTTGTATTGATTTAGTATCAGCAGGTACTGGTGAAATGAAAAAACGTTATGGTTTCATTTATGTAGATAAAGATAATGAAGGAAATGGAACTTTAAAAAGAACAAAGAAGAAATCTTTTTATTGGTATAAAAAAGTCATAACATCAAATGGTGAGGATTTATAGTTTTCTATAAATCCTTTATATAAAGAAAAGAGGTTAAATTATGTTAAAAGAAAATTTTTTATGGGGTGGAGCAACTGCGGCTAACCAATATGAAGGTGGATATAATCAAGGCGGTAGAGGGCTAGCCACTTCTGATACAAAAACAAATGGTTCAATGACACGTAAAAGAAAACATAGTTTTCTAGATAAAGATAGTAAAGTTCAATACTTACATGCTGGTGAGAGTATCCCTCATGATTATACAGCAACACTTGATAGAGAAATGTATTATCCAAGTCATAAAGCAGTAGACTTTTATGGTCATTACAAAGAAGATATTGCATTGATGGCTGAAATGGGATTTAAATGTTTTAGAATGTCTACATCATGGACACGTATTTATCCTAACGGAATAGGTGAAGTTAATGAAGAAGGATTGAAGTTTTATGAAGATGTTTTTGATGAATGTATAAAGTATGGAATAGAACCTGTTGTAACTATGAATCATTTTGATATGCCAATCTACTTAGCAGAACATTATAATGGTTGGCTATCTAGAGAAACAATAGAATGCTATATAAAGTATTGTGAAACAATGTTTAAACGTTATAAAGGCAAAGTGAAATATTGGATGACATTTAATGAAATTAATTTATTACGTCATTATGATACATTAGGTGTGCATGAACTAACTGAACAAAAATATTATCAAGCTATTCATCATATTTTTATAGCAAGTGCATTGGCTGTTAAGTTAGGACATGAAATTGATAAGGATAATCAAATAGGTATGATGTTGGCGAATATCTTAACTTACCCAGAAACATGTAATCCAAAAGATATTGAAATGGAAATGAAGATTTCTAGAAGATTAAAATATTTCTTCTCTGATGTTCAATGTCGTGGTTATTATCCTTCATATGTATTAAAACAATTAGAACAATCAAATATAGAAATAAAAAAAGAAATTAATGATGATCAAATTTTAAAAGATGGTTGTGTTGATTATATAGGATTTAGTTACTATAATTCTGGAGTTGTTACTACAAGAGAAGATGCAAAGTCATCATTTGGTAATGGTTTAAATCTAGTCTTTAATCCTTATTTAAAAGTGAGTGAATGGAAATGGCCAATTGATCCATTAGGAATGAGAATATCTTTAAATCTTTTATGGGATAGATATCAAAAACCTTTATTTATTGTAGAAAATGGTTTAGGGGCTAATGATGAACTCATTAATAATACTGTGGAAGATGATTATCGTATTGAGTATATGAAGGACCATATTGTTGAAATGAAAAAAGCTATTGAAGATGATGGAGTTGATTTAATGGGCTATACACCATGGGGATGTATTGATCTTGTTTCTGCAGGGACTGGAGAAATGAAGAAAAGATATGGACTTGTTTATGTAGATATGGATGATGAAGGTCAAGGAACATTAAAAAGGTATAAGAAAAAATCATTTGATTGGTATAAGAAAGTTATTGCCACAAATGGTGAAGAACTATGAGTATAGCTGTATTTGATGTTGGAGGAACCTTTATCAAATATGCGGAAATTCATAAAGATATTATAATGACTCAAGGAAAAGTATCAACTCCTAGGGATAATCAAGAAAACTTTTTAAAGGCAATTGAAAATGTTTTAAGTGAATTGTCTTCCCATGTTGAAGGAATAGCTTTCTCTTTACCAGGTGTCATTGATGTTAAAAGAAAGTATATATTTGCTGGAGGAAGTTTACGTTATCATGATCATTGTTATATTCAACAATGGGAAGAAAGATTTCAACTTCCTATTGAGTTAGAAAATGATGCACGTTGTGCAGCGATGGCTGAATTAAGTAAAGGGAATATGCAGGGCATTGAAAAAGGAATTGTGTTGACTTTTGGAACTGGTATAGGTGGTGGAATTATTATGAATGGAGACATCTATAAGGGTAGTCATCTGATTGCTGGTGAGGTCAGTGTTTTAATGACAAAGGATATGAGAAAGTATGGAACTCATGCAGCTTGGGGTGCTCGATGTGGAACAGTGAATTTGATTCAAAGGATTGCTGAAGTAAAAGGAATATCGGATGAAGATGGAAAAGAAGTTTTTTCATGGGTAGAAAGAAATGATGAAGAAAGTATGAAAATATTTGAAGAGTTTTGTTATGATATTGTTGTACAACTTCATAATATTCAATGTCTTCTAGATCCTCAAAGAATTTGTATAGGTGGTGGCATTAGTTCTAATCCATTATTTATTGAAGGTATAAAAAAAGCTCAAAAAGAGTTTTATGCAAAGATCCCTATTGAATTTCCTTATGCTGAAATTTATAAATGTGAATTTGGTAATGATGCTAATCTTATTGGGGCTTATCAACATTATATAAAAGCAAAAGATTTATAATTTTTAAAACCTCCCAAATTGTAAAAAACTTAAGGAGCACATTGTGCTCCTTATTTGCTGTTTTTGTATTCTAATGGTGTTTTACCAGTAACCTCTTTAAATGTTTTACTCAAATGACTTGGTGTGGCATAGTTTAATATGATTGAAATTTCACTTAATGAATAAGCAGAATTCTTTAATAAAAATTGGGCTTCTTGAATCTTATGCTTATTAATATATTCTTTAATAGAAATACCCGTAATTTTTTTAAACTGTACTGAAAGATATTGTGGACTCATAGAAACAACTTGTGATAAATCATCTAATGTGATTTTTTGATGAAGATTTTTAGAGATATAATCTTTACATGTTTTCACCCAAAGTGGATTTTGTAAATCACGATATCGTTTGACCAAACGGGTAAAATCCACAATAGCATCATTTAATATATCATATAGTTTTTGATGGGAGCTACAACCATCAATTTTATTAATATAGATATCACTTGTAAAATACGCTTTAGAAACTGGGACACCTGCATCTATAACAGTACGCGTGAAAATCGTGATAGCAGCTACTAAATAGTATTTTGTTGAAGTCATAGGTGTATCAGATAATTTATGAACTGATCTGGAGTTTATAAACTCATAGATAAGTAATCTTGCATCAACACTCTTTCCCTCTTTAATAGCTTTAATCATCTTTTGTTCTTGAGCGTAACTAAATTCTGAAAGATGGTTTTCTCTTAGTTGGAATAATTGATCATCAATAGAATCTTGAACAAAGGGTTCGGTAGTTATGGGCATAGTATAATGCATTTTTAATTCTTCTCTTGTAATTGTTTGATTTGTTACTAATTGATAAATAAGTGAAATATTTTTTCCTATATTAGCACTCACAACAGGAAGGTTAATAAAATCATTAATTGTATATTGTGATGTAATAAATTTGGTAAATTCTAAAGAGGAAGGACTATCTTTTTTTGTAAACTCATTCGTAAGATAAGGGCCAATACAAACATAATGAATATCTTCTAATGAACAAGCAAAGAATGTATAAATAGAGCGATAAGTAAAATGGGAATAAACTTTATATGTTAGAAAGTTATCATTATTTAATATATCAACAAAGTAATCAGTTTTAAATCTGAAAAACTGAGGAGTAGAGTTTATGATGTTTTTGTTTTCATCTAAAAGAAAGATAGGTAAGTTTAAAGAATCATATAATGTAGGTAACAGCTCAATTAAATGTTGTTTATTATCAATCATATATAACTCCTAACCCACAGAAGAAAACTTCTTCTGTAATTCCTCAATAAACAATTGTGAAGCTTTAGAAAAAACTTGATATCTTTTCCAAACAATTGTTAACCCTACTTCTAACTTTGGTTCTAGTGGTCTAAAACAAAGATGACTATTACATTCAGTATTGACAAGTTTATCTAAAGTTAAAGCGTATCCAACATTCTCCTCAACAAGTAAAGCAGCATTATAGATAAGATTGTATGTAGCAACAATATTTAAAGTATTAAAATCTTTACCTAACCAACCAGATATTTCGTTTCTTACCATTTCTTGGTTTGAACAAATAAGTGGTCGGTTTTTTATAATATCAGGAGTTATTTTATCAATTGATGCAAGGGCATTATCTTTTCGCATAAGTAATCCCCATGTATCTGTTGTAGGGAGTTTTATAAAATCATATTTAGAAATATTAGCTGGCTCAATCAAAACGCCAAAGTCAATT
>JAVWHX010000078.1:0-8963 GCA_036639875.1 Coprobacillus sp. | reverse complement strand
TTTACACTCTTTGAAATTCAAAAAACTTTTCTTTATATATTTAATTTAATCTTTCCACTTATCATAGCATTATTCTTTCACTTTTTATTGGATCCAGTTATTGATTACTTTACAAGTGATAGATTAGATCGAAAGATTGTAGTTATTCATATGTATTTATCGTTATCTATGTTTTTTATTATTATCTGTTATTTTATAGCACCTTATATCGTTGAGCAATGTTTACAAATATATAATGATTATTGTCGAGGTTCATTACAATTGCACCCTATATTTATATCAGCTTTTGATTTTTTAAAACAATATAATGTCTTGGATTATTTATTAGGGATGTTAAATGGTTGGACTCAATCGGTAATTTACTGGGTTACAAATGTTTTATTAGCGATGGGAATATCGTTCTATTTATCATATGATAATTTACATTTAATTGAAAAAACAATAACTTATATTCCTTTTGAAAAGCAAGGAAAATGTATGCAAACTTTAAAAAGAATTAAACTTCTCACTTATCAATTTATGAAATCCTTGGTTTTAGATTTCTTGTTTTTCTTTTTCTTATGTTTGATTCCTTTCTTCTTTATTGATCCAGAGTTATTCTTATGGATTGCTTTATTCTTATCTATTACAAATCTTATTCCTTATATAGGTCCATATATTGGTGGGATACCTGTTATTATCTATGAATTTATTTCTCATCCTCAGATGGGTTATGCAGCACTTATTGCTGTGATTGTATTACAATACTTAGAATCATCTTATTTACAACCTTATTTGTTTTCTAAATGTATTAAGTTACATCCGATTGCTTTATTTCTAGCATTAACCTTCTTTGGTGATTTATTTGGCTTAGTAGGTATGATCTTTTCTCCCATTTTATTATCATATACAACTTTATTATTTCAACTCTTAAAAGATTTACATTTCTTTACAAAAATCAAACAAATAGTACTTAATTCTAATAATTAAGTAAGTTATGTTAAAATTTAACATAATCTTTACATTACCTTTACCATATTTTAACAACTTCCTTATATTCTTTCCTTTATAATAAAGATATTAAAAAGGAGATTATTTATGGGGACTTCGGATATATTAGGGCTTTTGGGTGGTTTAGCTTTATTTCTTTATGGGATGAAAATGATGTCAGATGGCTTAGAAGGAGCTGCTGGAGAAAAATTAGAATACATATTAGAAAAGTTAACTGATCATAAAGTAAAGGCAGTTATTGTTGGGGCTTTGGTGACTTGCGTTATTCAAAGTTCTTCAGCTATGACAGTTATGTTAATTGGTTTTGTGAATGCTAAATTGATGAAATTAGATAGAGCGATTTGGGTTGTTATGGGAGCTAATATTGGAACAACGATAACAGGACAAATTATTGCTTTAAATGTTGGTGCAATTGCTCCCTTGTTTGCAATCTTAGGGGTAGCAATGATACTTTTCTTTAAAAAGAAGAAAATTAATAATATTGGAGAGATTATTGGTGGTTTTGGGATTTTGTTTATGGGGTTAGAGTTTATGGCTTTGGCAATGGAACCATTACAAACATCTCAAGTCTTTATTGACTTTATGACAACATTGTCTAATCCAATTGTTGCTATATTATTTGGTGCAATATTTACTGCTATTATTCAAAGTTCTTCTGCTTCTATGGGAATATTACAAACCCTTGCTGCAAAAGGTTTGATTGGTTTCCATTCGGCTGCATTTGTAGTCTTTGGATTAAATATTGGAACTTGTATCACTGCTTTTCTAGCTTCACTTACAGGATGCCGTAATTCAAAGAGGTTAACATTATTCCATGTTATGTTTAATGTATTTGGAACACTTATCTTCTTTGCTGTTTGTACAATGACACCATTGTTAGATATGATTGCATCATGGTCACCTGACTTGCCGATGTCGCAACTCGCTAACTTGCATACAATCTTTAATATAGGTACAACTTTGGTTGTCTTGTTTATTGATGCATATATGTTAAAAATTATCTATAAAATCTTACCAATCAAAGAATGATGCCTTGTTATAAGGCATTTTTTTATTAAAAAGACAAACCGTTGTAAAGTTTGTCTCAGTAATGAAAATTAAGTTTTTGATTTTTGGCATTCACCAATATAATATTCTCCCCAAGCTTCCATATTTTTAAGTACTGGAATAAATGATTCACCCAGTGATGTTAAACTATATTCGACTTTTGGAGGAACTTCGTTATATGAATGACGATGAACCAAATTATCCTCTTGAAGTTCTTTGAGATGTTGAGTTAACATTTTTTGAGTTAATGAAGAATCATCGAATGCTTTTTTTAATTCAGTATATCGCATAACTTTATGCGTTGCTAAAAACCAAATAATTGATAGTTTCCATTTTCCTAAAAGAATACGTTGTGTAAGTAATAAGGGGCAACCTTCTTCCCAATCATTATATTTCATTATCATACCTCCTGTTTGTTATACTTTTTAGTAAGTATAGCACAAAAAAGTGCCTACTTCCATTTTATATATAAACTCATATAATAGAGAAAAAAGAGGAGGAAGAAGAAAATGAAAGAATTGAATTTGGGTTTATCAAACATAAAAGTAAGTCAAATTGGTTTAGGAGGAATTAATTTTGGAACGAAACTTAGCCAAGAAAAATCTTTTGAAATTTTAGATACATATATATCTAAGGGTGGTAATTTTATTGATACAGCAAATAATTATGCTGTATGGAATGGCGGCGATGGTGGAGAGAGTGAACGTGTTATTGGTGAGTGGATAAGTAAACATGATAATCGAAAGAATATTGTTATTGGAACAAAACTTGGGGCATTGCCAAAAGATCTTAAGACTCGTGATTTTTCCCAAATGCAAGGATTGAAAAGAGAGACTATTTTGAGTTCTGTTGAACAATCCCTAAAAAACTTAAAAACAGATTATATTGATATTTTATATTTACATGTTGATGATTTTTCAGTACCACAAGAAGAAGTTATGGAAACATTGCATGAACTTATTCAATTAGGAAAAGTCAAAGCGTTAGGTTGTAGTAATTTTTATGCATGGAGGATTGAAAATGCGAGAAGAATTTGTGAAGAAAATAACTTGACTTTCTTTAGTGTTATTCAACAACGCTATAGTTACTTAACACCAATAATGGATGCTGATTTCTTTCCACAGATTCCTGTTAATCAAGATTTAATAGCATATCTTAATCATTATCAAGATTTAACCTTGGTGGCTTATTCACCACTTTTAAAAGGACAATACTCATCATTAGATACAATTCAAGATTGTCAGTATTTGACAGATGCGAATCGTCATAAGTTAGAAGAACTTAAATCAGTAGAAAATCCAATCAATACTGTTTTAGAGTATATTACTGATTCGTTTCAAGGAAGTGTGGCTTTAATTACGACTTCCAATGTCAATCATTTGATAGATATTATGGATGCAATCATATAGATATGTTAGAAACATTTTTGTAAAAAGAGAATTGATGTTGATTTTTTTCTGTGAATTGGTTATAATACTTAAGTCAAATCGTTAAAAAAGAAAAGTATTTATAATCTTATTTAAAGAGAGAGAATGGTTGGTGGGAATTCTCAATAAGTTATGAAGAAAGCTACTTTGAAGAGTGATGTAAACATCAACGTATACCTGCGTTAAAGGTTAAGAGAGCATAATCTTAGGATTATGAATTAGGATGGTACCGCGATTAAAGTCGTTCCTTTTATAGGAATGACTTTTTTTATTTAAAAAGGAGGAAACAATAATGAAACAATTAACAGGAAATCAAGTAAGACAAATGTTCTTAGACTTTTTTAAATCTAAGGGACATATGGTTGAACCAGGAGCATCATTAATTCCACATAATGATCCAACATTATTATGGATTAATGCTGGGGTAGCTGCATTAAAGAAGTATTTTGATGGAAGTGAAACACCTGCATCACCTAGAATTGTAAATGCTCAAAAATCAATTCGTACAAATGATATTGAAAATGTAGGAAAGACAGCTAGACATCATACATTCTTTGAAATGTTAGGTAACTTTTCAATTGGTGATTATTTTAAAGAAGATGCTATTCCATTTGCTTGGGAATTTTTAACAAGTGAAGAATGGATTGGATTTGATAAGGATAAACTTTATATTACTGTTTATACTGATGATACAGAGGCATATCGTATTTGGACAGAAGTTTGTCATGTTGATCCAAGTCATCTTTTAAAAACTGATGGAAACTTTTGGGAAATTGGAGAAGGTCCTGGTGGTCCTGATTCAGAGATATTCTATGATCGTGGAGAAGCTTATGATCCTGACCATATTGGGGCAAAACTTTTCTTTGAAGAATTAGAAAATGATAGATATATTGAAATATGGAATGTTGTTTTTTCTCAATATGATTGTAATCCTTCAATTGATAGAAAAGAGTATAAGGAATTACCACAAAAGAATATTGATACTGGTATGGGTCTTGAAAGACTTGTAAGTATTATTCAAGGTGGAGAAACGAACTTTGATACAGATTTCTTCTTACCAATTATTCACGCAACAGAAAAGATGGCTAATGTTACGTATGCAGATAATAAAATGGCTTATCGTGTGATTGCTGATCATATTCGTACAGTATCTTTTGCATTAAGTGATGGTGCTTTATTTGATAATGCAGGGAGAGGTTATGTCTTAAGAAGAATTTTAAGACGTGCTGTTCGTTTTGGTAAAAAGATTGGTATTGATCATTCATTTATGCATGAACTTGTATTTGTAGTTGCTGATATTATGAAAGAATTCTATGATTATTTACCAGCTAAAGCTGAATATGTGAGTGGCTTGGTAAAGAAAGAAGAAGAAGCTTTCCATAAAACATTATCAAATGGTGAAAAGTTATTAAATCAAATGTTAGAAAAAACAAATGATAAACAATTAAGTGGACCTGATGCATTTAAATTATATGATACATATGGTTTTCCATTGGAACTAACTGTAGAAATAGCTGAAGAAAGTGGCTATACAGTTGATGAAGAAGGTTTTAAAGCAGAAATGAAAGCACAACAAGATCGTGCAAGAAATGCTCGTGGTGATAATGAGTCAATGTCATCTCAAAAACCAGATTTAATGGCATTTGATACACCGAGTATGTTTACATATGATATAACACCTATTAAGGCAAAAGTTATCGCAACATTTGTTGATGGTGTAAAGTGTGATGAAATTACTCACAAAGGTGAAATCATTTTAGATCAAACATCTTTCTATGCTGAAATGGGTGGTCAATGTGCAGATATTGGAACAATGACATCTGATTCAACTTTATTAAATGTAACTCATGTTTTAAAAGCACCTCATAAACAACATTTACATGCAATTGTTGTTGAAAAAGGAAGTGTGAAAGTTGGTGATGAGTTAACTTTAACTGTAGATAGTTATAAACGTTCGTTAATTCAAAACAATCATACTGCTACACACTTATTACAAAAAGCATTAAAGGATGTTTTGGGGCAACATGTTTCTCAATCTGGATCATATGTTGATAGTGAAAGATTACGTTTTGACTTTACTCATCCTCAAAAAATGAGTGATGAAGAAATTCGAGAAGTTGAAGATCAAGTCAATGAACAAATCTTTAATGGTTTAAATGTTGATATTCAAGTGATGAGCAAAGAAACTGCGATGCAGTCAGGCGCAATGGCTTTATTTGATGAAAAATATGGTGATGAAGTAAGAGTTGTAAGCATTGGAAATTATTCTAAGGAATTATGTGGTGGTTGCCATGTTTCTAACAGTGCACAAATTGGTTTGTTTAAAATTGAAACTGAAGAAAGTGTTGGTTCAGGAATTAGACGTATTGAAGCAGTCACTTCTCAAAAAGCTTATCTCGCATTGAAGAAAAATGAAGAAACAATTCATATCTTAAGTGATATTATGAAGATTAAAAACAAATCTGAAATCATTGAAAAAGCAACTAAGTTTATTGAAGATGCTAATGATGTTAAAAAACAAAGAGATCAATACTTAGATAAATTAAATAACTTAGAAGCAAAAGAAAAATCAAAGAATATTGAAGAAATAAATGGTGTACAATTCTTATATATTGTTGAAAATAAAGATGCACCAACTGCTAAACAAATGACTTTTGAATTAAGAGATCAATTAAAACATGGAATTATTGTTTTGGTTAGTGAATTTGAAGGAAAGGTTTCGTATTTTGTTGGGTTGACGCCATCAATGGTTAAAGAAAACCATAAAGCTGGTGATTTTGTGAAAATGATTAATGATGTAACGAATGGTAGAGGAGGCGGAAAGCCAGACTTTGCACAAGGTGGATGTGCATCTTTAGACAGTATAGAAATGGCAATTTCGTCAATAAAGAACGTATTCTAGCGGTTTTTACTAGCATTTTGAAAAGAATTAGTGTAATATGAAATATAGACAGGAGGTATGTGACAATGACAAAAGATTTTACTCAAACACGTCTATTTAGTTCAGAAGAAATTAAAAGGGAAGTTATTCATTCTAATTTGAATACTGTAGCTTTGGCTCTTGAAGAAAGAGGATATAACTCAGTGCATCAAATTGCTGGATATTTGATTTCTAACGATCCTGCTTATATCTCAAGTCATAAGGGAGCACGTGCTATTATTCAACAAATTGACCGAGATGAAATTATCGAAGAACTAGTTAAGTTCTATTTGGAGTCAAAATAGTGGATAAGATAATAGGGCTAGATTTAGGTTCTGTGACATGTGGGATTGCAATGAGTGATACTTTAGGGTTGATTGCTCATGGTGTTGAAACATATCGTTATAAAGAAGGTAAATATAAGAGTGTTGCTTATTATGTGAAAAAAATGGTGGATGAGAATAATGTTCATAAAATTGTTCTTGGTTTACCTAAGCATATGAATGGAGATTTGGGTATAAGAGCACAAATCTCTATTGATTTTAAGGAACTGCTTGAAAAGATTATGGATGTTGAAGTGATTTTAGTTGATGAAAGATTAACAACCGTTGTTGCTGAAAATCAATTGATTTTTGCTGATGTATCAAGAAAGAAACGTAAACAGGTCATTGATAAGATGGCTGCTGTTGCAATATTACAAGATTATTTAGATAGCCAAAGGAGATAAAAATGGACGCTAATAAAATTCAAGTTGTAGATGAAGAGGGAAAAGAATTAGAATTTGATGTTTTATTTACTTTTACAAGTGATGAAAACGGAAAAAAATATGTATTATATTATGATGCTAATGAAGAAGCACCTCAAGTCTTCTCATCAATTTATGATGATGAAGGGAACCTATTCCCAATCGAAACACCAGAAGAATGGGAAATGATTGAAGAAGTTTTCAGTAGTTTCGTTGCTGAAGATGATGAAGAAGAAGATGAAGAACATGAATGTTGTTGTCATAAAGATGATCATGAATGTTGTCATGATGATGAAGATCATGAATGTTGTCATGATGATAAAGATGATCATGAATGTTGTTGTAAGAATGAAGGGTAACTTTGTTACCTTTCTTTGTTTATATTAAATTCATATAAAAATGTTATTGTTTTTTATCTAAGGAGGATGACTAATGGGATTATTTGGAATGAAAAGAAAAGTAAAGCCTGTCTTTGTAGGAAGTTATGGTAATGATTTAACAAGAGGAATTTATGCTTTTCATATTGATGTTGATAATGGAGAGATTTTAAAAAAGAGATTTTATAAATCAATAGCGAATCCTTCTACTTTATATAGAAGAGAACGTTTTGTTTATACTTGTTATAAAAATAATACAGGACTTAATAGTGATGGTGGTGTTTGGCAATATGCTGCTATGGATTTACAATTTGGGTTAGCTGCTAGAACTTCATATAAGGGTAGAACTTATATTGATTGCTTTGTTAATGAAAATAGAAGTTATGCGTATGCAGTTGATTATTATAATGGTGAAGTCGTGGTTATTCCGATTTTAAAACAAAAAATTGTAAGAATGACACAAGTTATCCAACATACTGGTAGCAGTGCTGACCCAGTTCGTCAAATTCAACCTCATCCACATTATATAGATGAAACTCCTGATCATAAAAGAATGTTTGTGTGTGATTTAGGAATTGATGAAGTTGTTGTTTATAAAGTTATTGAAAATGGTAATTTAGAAAGAGATGATGAAAATACTATTCAGTTAAAACCGGGTAGTGGACCTAAGAAAATGGTTTTTTCACCTAATGGTGAATTTGCATATGTCTTAAATGAATTATCTAATACAATATGTGTGTATAAATATGATGATTGTCATTTTACTTTTATTCAAGAAATTGATACATATGATAAAGTGGAATATGAAGTTGCTAGTTTAGCAGGTGATATTCTGATTAGTGAAAAAGGAGACTATTTATTTGCATCTAATCGAGGACATGATTCCGTTGCAGTGTTTAGAATTGATCAAGAAAATGGTAAACTCGAATATCTTGAATTTGTTGATACTGATGAAAATCCACGTAGTATGATAATAATTGATGATCGTTGGTTAATTGTTGCCTGTCAAAAAGGTGGAACATTAGAGTCTTTTGAATTAAGAAGAGGTGAATCTAAAGGTGTGCTTTTTGAAACGCATTTTAGTTATCCTGTTGGTGAACCTGTTTGTATGGTTGAAGGAAGAGGACTATAAGGCTGATTTATTTCAGTCTTTTTTTTATTAACTATATAACAATGATATATATAATTTTAACACTTTTTTAAGATAAAAATGATGTTGATTTTTAGTTCTACATCATCTTTATTTCACTATTTAGCAGTGTTTAAAATTTTTACAATATCTTCTTGATTATGAATTTCATAGAAATGAGTTTTTAGTGAATCTAATTGTTCAAGATTACTGTTCTCTATATCTATGACTATTTCTTGTTTTAAAGAATGAAATCTACCTTTTAACAACTCTACAAGAAGGGAAATTCTTTCTTCAAGTTTTCCTTCACGTTTTCCTTCGACAACTT
>JAVWHX010000077.1:0-9064 GCA_036639875.1 Coprobacillus sp. | reverse complement strand
AATGTTGCTAAAGATGTTGTCACATATAAACTTGCTAATGATTTAGAAATCTTTCAAGCAGCAAGAGAAAATCAAGTTATTGAAAAGAATAAAAAAAGAATATCTCAAGATATCCTATTACCTTATGCTGAATTGTTTATTAGAGATATGATGAATATATCAAAATCATATCAAGCATCTTTTGTTCCTATTAATCAAGTTTATGATTTAAAAGAACCAAAAACAAAAGATATAGTCATTGGTTTTCCTGGTGTGCCTGGATCATTTTCTGAACAAGCTGCTAAGATGTATTTCGGTAAAGAAACAACAAGAACAAGTTATGATAATTTTGATGATGTCTTTCAAGCATTAGAAAATGATGAAATAGATTATGGTGTTGTTCCTTTAGAAAATTCTTCAACAGGGGCAATTAATGATAATTATGATGCTATTAGAGATTATGGTTTCTTTATCGTAGGAGAACAAAGTCTTTCTATTTCACAACATTTATTAGGTATAAAAGGAAGTTGTATAGAAGATTTAAAAGAAGTTTATTCTCATCCACAAGGATTATTACAATCATCTGAGTTCTTATCAAAACATTCTTATATCAAACAAAAAGAATTTGTTAATACAGCAACTGCTGCTAAGTTTGTATCGCAAGAAAATAATCCTCATTTAGCAGCAATCGCATCAATAGATGCTGCTCATCTATATAACTTAGATGTTTTACAAGAAAACATACAAAACATTAAAAATAATTCAACTCGTTTTATTGTCTTTTCTAAACATTTAGAAAAAGATAATCAAGCATCATGTGTGAGTGTTGTCTTTACAATTACTCATCAAGTAGGTGCGTTATATCAAATTATGAAAATTATTAATGATCATCAAATCAATATGTTGCGTATTGAATCAAGACCATTAAAACAAACACCATGGGAATATTATTTCTATGTTGATTTTGAAGGAAATTTAGAGAAAGAAAGTATAATTCTAGCGTTAGAAGATATGAAGGCGCATACAAGTACACTTCGTGTTCTAGGGAATTATTCTAAAAAATAATTATGAAAAATATTGTGTTAATTGGGATGATGGGTTGCGGTAAAACAACTGTGTCTAAATTACTATCAGAAAAATTAAATAGACCTTTAATTGATATAGATGAATATTTAGTTAATAAATATCAAATGAGTATACCTAGTATGTTTGAAATCTCAGAAGAATACTTTAGAGAAAGAGAAAGTATTTGTTGTGAAGAGATCAGTCATTTAGAAGGTTATATTATATCTACTGGTGGAGGCATTATCAAAAAGAAATCTAATTGTGATATCTTAAGAAATAACGCTGTTATAATCTATTTAGATAGACCGATAGATTTGATTATTAAAGATGTTGATACGTCATCAAGACCTCTATTAAAAGATGGTGCTGATAAGTTATATGATTTATATAATGAAAGACATCAATTATATTTAGATAACTGTGATTATCATATATATAATGATTGTTCATTAGAAGATTTATTAGGTAGAATTATAAATGTTATTTCTTAGTACATAACAAAGTGAAAAGCCATCAGATGTAATCTGGTGGCTGTTTCTTTCCTTTAATATAGAGGAAAAGGATTTTATAATAGATGACAAACAAGAGGTTTTTATCATCTATTATCATAATAACATAGAGAATTTAAGAGATATGTCAAAACTTGTATGTAAAATAGAAAATAAATTCTTTTTTTTAGAGTTTGTTTTCTTTATAATGATAGATAGAGGTGAATGAAATGAAACATTATTTATGTATTGATGTAGGTGGAAGTTCAATTAAATATGGTGTTATAGATGAAGATGCAAATATTCTAGAAACAAAATCTGTTAAGGCGCCAAAGTCTTTAGAAGATATGTATGAAGTGTTTGTTGATGCATATTATACATATGAGTCATATGATTTGAAAGGAATAGCCATGAGCATGCCAGGTGCTGTTGATAGTGATACAGGTGTTATTGGTGGTTCGAGTGCTTATGACTATATTCATGGTCCTAATATAAAACAATATTTAGAAGATAAGTTAAATGTTCGTGTCGAAATGGAAAACGATGCAAATTGTGCTGCTTTGGCTGAGGTGTGGAAGGGCGCAGGAGAAGATGTTAATGACTGTTGTTTTATTGTGTGTGGAACAGGTATTGGTGGTGCAGTTGTTAAGGATAAACGTATTCATAAAGGTAAACATCTTCATGGTGGAGAGTTTGGTTATATGATTGCTGATTTTGATTTTGATACTAAGGAAATGAAGACATGGTCTGATATTGGTTCAACTGTTGCCACTTTACGAGCAATCGCAAAGGATAAGAATGTTAATATTGAGACATTAGATGGAAGAGAAATATTTGATCATTATCATGATGATGCAATCTATGAAAAATATGTAGATAGATTTTACTATACTTTAGCTAATGGTATTTATAATTTACAATATGCTTATGATCCTGAGAAGGTTATTATTGGGGGAGGTATTAGTGTAAGAGATGATATTTTAGAAGAAGTGAATAAAAGACTAGATGTTATCTTTGGTAAGTTTACACATGCTAAGATAAAACCTGTTGTATTAACTTGTTGTTATCATAATGAAGCTAATTTAATTGGAGCACTTTATCATTTTTTAACAAAGAATTCATAATAGAGTTTTATAATACTAAAAGAAGAGGTGATTTTATGGCTAAACAAATGCCAGTAATAGATTCAAAGCTTAGACATACGGTTAAGGTTCCTCAATGTATATATGATGTATCAGGAATCAATGTAAATGGAAAAAGAATTAAATCTTTGGTATTCTCTACAGATGTTGCTGTTATAGCAAATTGTAATGCTGATGCAGTTATTGCTGTTTATCCTTTTACACCAACATTACAAATCACAAAGGCAATTATTGAAGTTTCTCAAAAACCTGTTTTTGCTGGTGTTGGCGGAGGAACGACTAAAGGTGCAAGAGTAACTAATATTGCATTTGATGCAGAATTAAATGGTGCTACTGCGGTAGTATTAAATGCTCCAACAAAGACAAAATTTGTTCAAGAATTAGCAGAAGTTATTGATATTCCTATTGTTTTAACAATTGTTTCTTTGGATGAACCATTAGAAGAAAGAATGTTACATTCTGGAGCTAGTATTGTTAATGTTTCTGGTGGTAAAAATACTGTTGAGATAGTTAAAGCATTAAGAAAAATAGATAAGACTTTTCCTATTATTGCAACAGGAGGGCCAAATGAAGAAACTATAAAAGAAGTTATTGAAGCTGGTGCTAACGCTATTACTTATACGCCTCCTACTAATGGAGAAATATTTAAAGAAATGATGGAAAGATATAGAATACAATGTGTTCATCATGATGACTAAGATATGTAATATACATATCTTTTTTTGAAAGGTATCATATTTTGTCGAAAAAACTATGGAAATAATCTTATGTGACCACCTTTGTGACCTTGCTCCTGTATAATTTTGAATTAATAGAGGGGGTAATAAAATGAAGAAAAAGATAATAAAATGTTTGATTGTGTTTTTAACTTTTATAGTAGGATTGAATTCAGCGTTTTCTGCAAGTTTATTTGCTGCTACAAATAATGATGTAAATGCAATCCCAGAAGATACGAACACAATTAGTGGTGATTTCATAAAAAATATGAGAGTTCCAAGAAACGCCACTGTCACAAATGATGAAAAATTTATTAGAGATATAAGTGCTTCTACAGATATATCAAGTTTAAAGGCTTGGATAAATGGTAGCCTTATTTATGAAAATGGAAAAGAACCAAATTTTCCAGATTCTATATATGTAGGTATGTCTTTTAAAGTTGCTTTAGATTGGAAATTTAAAGATAGTTTAACAATGCCATTATCAGAAGGTGATTATTTCACAATCAACTTAGGAAGTGTAACGAACTTGAACTTCGATGCAGAAAAGAAAGAAATATTATATATTGATCGTATTGCAGTCGGTACTTCATATTTTCGTTATGTTGATAGTAAGTTAACATATACTGTTTCTTTTAATAGCAATATTGCATATTTTCAAAATATAAAAGGTAATTTTTCGGCAAGTGGTGTGTTTAAAAACATCAATGATGGAGATAAAGTTCATATGGAATTTGGTACCAACGGTAAGGGAGATATTATTGTTGTTGAAAAACCAGAAACTACGGATCCAAATGGAAATGTGGGTATTGGTATACCAAATATCAAACCCATCAACAAAGAGTTACTTACAATAGGTAAATCAACTTATTTTGACGATATGAATACTGGTATTTTAGGGTGGAGAATTGTATTTACTGAATTATTACATAAGAATCAGAGTGATCTTTCAACTGTAACGAATCCAGAATATGAGAATACCATTATTGAAGATATCCTTGATGAAAATCAAATATTCATTGATGAAGCAGAATCAGGATATGGAGCACCATTCTTCCTAGATATTCCTTTAATGTTACCAAATTCACAAAATGCGGTTGCTTATACAGGGAGTGAACTTGATGAGCGTGTAGGACAAGTAAATGCAAAAGGTAATGGTAATTCGGATTATATTATTAAACCTAAACATTTTGCGAAACTGAATAGTGAAACAGAAGTACGCGCAACTCCTTTATCATGGACAGTGGTTGAAGTAGATAATCGTCAAAAACTTGTAATTAACGTTGGTAAATTAGGAACGACTGATAAAACAAAAGGTATTACGAATGATTTAGTAGAAGCTCGTTATCCTGATCGGTTACCTAAACCAATTACAGATATCGATGGCATTATAGATACAGAATTAACAAAATATGAAAATGTAGCAGATCATAAAAGCTCTCCATATTATTCTATTCAAACAAAATTCAGAACATTCTTTGATTTATATCCTGAATCTACAACAGAACTTGCGGCGTATGAAACAAGTTTCTCAAACTACATGATTGATGAGAGTTCGGAAGCAAGCGTTCCTACAGAGAATCCACCAGCAATACCAGAAGCATTAAAATTACCTTCTGTTATTACAACAAACGCTTATAAAGAGTTTGATAAAGCAATTACAGATTATAAGGAAATGATGAGTAAATATGTAGATAAGATGACTCCTGGTAATCCTTATAAAGAAAATCTTGATGGTATAATTTTTGGATTAAAAAATGCAAAAACATATTATCAGAAACAAACAAATCGTATTTATGGTTTCTGTTTGAAGTATAAAACACAAATTACAAATGGTTCTACAGGTAAGGTTAGTAATGAAGCTAAAATAACAACTGGCGCTATTGGATTTGATACAGATTCTGAAATAACACATACATACAACTCTGGAATAAGTGGTGTGTTCGCAAAAGGTGATATCGTTTTTATGAAAGCAGATGAAAGTTATCATTATGATGATAGCATTCTAGCAACTGGAAGTAATCTGCAAGGTATGAATGATGTGAAGTTTGAAGTTTATGATGGCGATACGGATAAGAAATTATATTTCTTCAATCCTTCTTTAAACGAAAATGGAGCATATCAATATTATGGACAAATTGATGCTGGTAGTGATTTTACAAGTATCGTAGAAACAGATGAAAAAGGTAAGTTTGTATTATCTGACTTAGCACCAAATAAAAATTATTATCTTAAGGAAGTGTCTAAAGTAGATGGATATTATGAAAACCAAAATCAAAAAGTATCCTTTACAGTTGATACAAAAAAAGTAAACTATAAACTAATAGAAAATGTATCCCGTTCTGTAACGCTGAAGAAGATTGATAAGAACGCAGAAGTTAATGGGACTGCCTCTGCTTTACAAGGAGCAGTATTCTCCCTTTATACAGAGAATGACGTAGAATTAGATTGTTTTAAAAAGGAAGTAATTGATGGTACAACATATTTCACGAATACAAACGAAGCATCAAACAATGATTTGTTAACAACACAAGCTGATGGAACATTAAATATTAGAAATTTACCAGCAGGTAAATATTATCTAAAGGAAAAAATAGCTCCAGCTGGATATATCTTATCAGATGAAAAACATCCATTTACATTAGAAAAAGATTATAGTAAAACAATAGGGATATTAGACTTAGGAAAAATTTATAACTTGAAAAAAGAAGCATCGTTAACCATTCGTAAAATAGATGAGAACACGTCAAAGCCCTTAGAAGATGTTGCTTTTGAATTGTATAAGAACGAAAGTGGAAGTGTCTGGACAAGTGGAATACATAATACGTGGTCTAAAATAGATAGTACAAAGTTTAACCAAGGAACAAGTTATATAACACCTAATAAGCTATTAGAAGATTCACTATATACAAATGCTAGTGGAGAAATCGTGTTAAGCAGTATACCAGATGGTGATTATTATCTAAAAGAAGTAAAAGCTCTAAATGGTTATGAGGTAAGTAGAAAACATTATCATTTCACGATCAATAATACAACACAAGAAGCTGACTTATATGTTTCTAGTAATGAAGAAGAAACAACCATGGATCAGCTAACAAATAATCAAATTACCAATAAACTAGGAACAGGCTCTATTGAAATTATTAAATATGATCGTTTCCAAGGAGCATCATTAAAAGTTAATGGTATTGCCCAAAATATAAATCAAGTTTTCTATGATGGTAGTGAAACACAAGTTACAGTTAAGAAACCATTGAAAGGAGTTATATTTGATTTATATAAACAAGTAGGTGATTCTGTTAATATCAATACTGATACTAAGATAAAAGCAGGATTAACTACAGATAAAGATGGAAAGATTAAGGTTAATGATTTAGAAGTAGGAACTTATTATTTTATTGAAGTTAAGGCTTTAGATAATTATCAATTAAAACAAGAACCAATAATCTTTGAAGTAGCACATCAAGATGTACAAGAAGATAGTAAAACACTAGTGCGTTTAGTTGATAACTATCAATTTGAGTATAAGGTTATCTTAAATAAACAAGATAAACTAACAGGTATTAAGTTAGAAGGAGCTCATTTTGAGTTGTATGATAGTGCAAATAAGGTCATGAAGTTTAAATACAATGAAGATAAGAAAGTCTATGAATATGATGAAAATGGAACATCATTACTAATAACAAATCAAGATGGTCAAATTATTATTGATGGTTTAACACCTCAACAAAAATACTTCTTTAAAGAAGTGAAAGCACCAGAAGGATATAAAATAGATTCACAGAATAATTTGTATGAAGTTGAAATCAAACAAGCTGATGAATCAATTGTAGTAAGTGAACCTATTATTACTGAAATTACATGTACTAATGAGAAAATAACGACACCTGATATTTCACAAGATGAACAACCAGGTGATCAACCGAATCAACAACCAGATAATTCACAATCTACTGAAAATAGTAATAAGCCAACAACAAGTGATATTACATCTTTTAGTTTTGGAACTCTATTTTTGAGTGGTTGTATAGCAATTATTGCGTATAAACGAAAGAAGAAACATATATAATATGAATCTTGACCTCTAGTTAGACTAGAGGTTTTGTTTTATGATGATATAGATAAAAAGCATGTCAGTATATACCAAATAGGTATTTGATAAATGTTTAGTTAATTGTTAAAATATGCCTATATTATCTTATTGATAAGGAGAAAATTATTATGAATGAAATGAAATTAGGGTTTGGTTTAATGAGATTACCTTTATTAGATGAAAATGATGCATCACAAATTGACATTGAGTTAGTTAAAAAAATGGTTGATACATTTATTGAAAAAGGTTTTACTTATTTTGATACAGCTTGGATGTATTGTGGATTTAAAAGTGAAGATGCTGCAAAAGAGGCGTTAGTTTTGCGATATCCAAGAGATAAATATACTTTAGCTACAAAACTTCATGCTGGGTTTATTAACTCTAAAGATGATAGAGATCGTATTTTTAATGAACAATTAGAAAAGACTGGTGTTTCTTTCTTTGACTATTATTTACTACATGATATTGGAGTTGATCATTATAAGAAATACACAGAATTAGATTGTTTTGAATGGTTAAAAGATAAAAAAGCAAAAGGTTTAGTTAAAAAGATTGGTTTTTCTTTTCATGATAATGCAGAAGTATTAGAAAAGGTTTTAAGTGAACATCCAGAAATGGAATTTGTTCAATTACAAATTAACTATTTAGATTGGGATAGTGAAGGTGTTCAATCTAGGAAATGTTATGAAGTGGCTACAAAATATAATATACCTGTATTTGTAATGGAACCAGTTAAAGGTGGAACATTAGCTAAAGTTCCTAATGAAGTAGAAAAACTTTTTAAAGACTATGCTCCAGAAATGTCTATTCCTTCTTGGGCAATTCGTTTTGCAGCTAGTTTAGATAATGTTAAACTTGTTTTAAGTGGTATGAGTAATATGGAACAATTGTTAGATAATACAGATTATATGCTTGATTTCAAACCATTGAGTGAGGAAGAACTAGCGATTGTTTATAAGGCAGTCGATATGATTAATGCAACTATAGCTATTCCTTGTACTGGATGTGCTTATTGTGTAGATGGTTGTCCAATGAAAATTGCTATTCCTAAATATTTCTCTTTATATAATGCTGATAAACAAGAAATAGAAGAAAAAGGTTGGACACCTCAAGGTGAATATTATGAAAGATTAACACATACTTTTGGAAAAGCAAGTGAATGTATTGGTTGTGGACAATGCGAAGCAGTATGTCCTCAACATTTAGCAATCGTAGAACATTTACAAGATGTTTCTAGTCATTTTGAAAAATAGAATTATCCATATCGTTGTCAAGTTGTGTTAGATATCGATGTGAATGCAGTTGACTAAGTAGTGAGCAATTTTATAAGAATAAATCTACTATTTCAAGATGTGCTTAGAATATTTTTGCAGAGAATGATTAGGGTAAGAATGGTTGTGTTGCAAAAAAAGCAACTGAATTAAAAATGTTATTCAAGAATAAATGCGTTGAAAAAGTATTTAAGGAATATCTTTATAAGGTATTCTTTTTTTGCAAGTGACATTTGTTTGACTTTCCTATATAATAAAGCAGAGGTGAAAATAATGAAACAATACTTAGATATGTGTAGATATATATTAG
>JAVWHX010000076.1:0-9739 GCA_036639875.1 Coprobacillus sp. | reverse complement strand
TATGTTTTTCAAAGTATCCTTCTTGGATAAAGTGAGAAAGAATAACTTGTTCTAGTGAAGAAACACTACATGCATAAAAACCAAGTTTCTTTTGATACAATACAGCTAAATGGTTAGGTAAAACCATATAGCTAATACGAAAAGAAGGAGCAAGTGTTTTAGAGAAAGTATTCATATAAATAACATGTTCTTTTTGATCAGTTTGAAATAATGAAGGAATTGGTTTTCCTCTTAAACGAAATTCACTATCATAATCATCTTCTATAATATATCCATTGTTTTCATTAGCCCAGTTTAATAATTCTAATCTTCTTTGGATTGGCATGGTCATACCAGTAGGGTAATGATGAGCAGGAGATATATGGACAACTTTAGCAAGGCTTTGTTTTAATGTTTTCATATGAAGCCCATTTTTATCTAAAGGAATATACGTAAATGAAACTTCATTTGATTGATAAACTTTAGCTATACTCCGATGTCCTGGATCTTCTAAAGCATAGATTTGATCTCTACCGAGTAATTGAATAACCAAATGATAAAGATATTCAGTTCCTGCTCCAACAATAATTTGACTAGCTGAGACATTCATTCCTGAGAAGTCATGAAGATGTTGTGCAATAGCTTGTCTAAGCTCAATAGAGCCTTTTTGAGGAGGTTTAACAAGTAATGAAGCATCTTGTGAAGATAACACTTGTCTTGTGAGTTTTGACCATACTGAGAAAGGAAAATCAGATGGTGATACAGAGTTTGTTTTTAAGTCTATCTTATAATCTTGAGTTTTTTCTTCAAGAAAAGACAATGTCTTTTCTTGAGGGACTTCTAAGTACTCAATATCACTTACAAAATATCCTTTCTTTTCTATAGAATAAATATATCCTTCAATTAATAATTGTGCATAAGCATTTTCTACAGTTATTAAACTAATTTGTAAATGCTTAGCAAAAGCTCTTTTAGAAGGAAGCTTTTCATTGGCTTTTAATTGTTTATGAATAATATCTTTCTTAAGACATTGATAAAGATATTCATACATAGGAATCTTTTGATTATTTAAAAAATGATATGTTAACATATAATCACCTCATTTCTATTATAACAAATCTGATCATATAAAAAAATACAAAACTGGATATTTTAATATGGTCAGTACCGACGTATACTATGTGTATCTTAAGGGGGAATATATATGAATAACAAATCTTTAAAAATATCAGTAATTGGTCTTATGGCAGCATTATGTTATGTAGCATTTACATTTTTACAAATTAAAATACCGACACCAGCAGGATTTACATCATTTCATTTAGGGAATACTTTCTGTGTATTGGCAGCATTATTATTAGGGGGATTACCTGGTGGAATGGCAGGAGCTATTGGAATGGGAATCGGGGATATTCTTGATCCAACTTATGTAACACTTGCACCTAAAACAATTATCCTAAAATTAGGGATTGGGATTGTTACAGGATTAGTCGCTCATAAAGTCTTCCATATTCAAAAGAAAGAAGGAAAAGACTTATATAAAGCTGTTCTTATAGCAACAATAGCAGGGATGTTGTTTAATGTTGTAGGAGAACCAATTTTCTCTTATTTCTATACAACAATTATATTAGGAGCACCAGACAAAGCAGCAAAAGCATTAGCTTCTTGGAATGCTGTGACAACAGGTGTTAATGCTATATTAGCAGTTATTATCTCATCAAGCATATATATAGCAATAGCACCAAGGCTTAAACAAAATGGTATTTTAAAACAATTAGCGCCAAAGGAATAGATTTCTATTCCTTTTTGTTTTATAATATGGATATGCCGGTGTAGCTCCAACGGTAGAGCAGTGGTATCGTAAACCAATGGTTGCACGTTCAAATCGTGTCATCGGCACCATATCAAGTTTTCATAATTGTTTTGAAAACTTTTTTAATTTAGTAAGAGATATCTATAAATTGATAATCTTATTAAAAAAGATGACTTAAGTTCATTGTGATAATGAATACGTATAGAAATAAGATGTAGGTCTATATTATAAAAGAGGTAGATATATGAATAATAAAGTATATGAGTTTGATGCAGTGATTCAAAAGGTTGAAGGTATAGATGGTGCATATATTGATTTCCCTTATGATGTAAGAGAAGAATTTCATAAAGGGAGGGTTAAAGTCACAGCAACCTTTGATGGTATTAAGTATGACGGGAGTTTAGTGAGAATGAAAACTATTCATCATATTATAGGAATTAGAAAAGATATTCGAGCAATTATTCATAAACAACCTGGTGATACAATTCATGTCACAATTAAAGAAAGAGAAGATTCTTTCAATAAATGAAAGTTTCTTCTCTTTCTTTATGTTTTCATATATACTTATAAAAGCGAGGTAATTATATGAATAAGAAAATAATATTTTTAGATGTTGATGGAACGCTGACTTCTCCTCAAGGTGATGTTAGTGAATGTGTAAAAGATGGAATTAAACAAGTACGTGAAAATGGACATTATGTTTTTTTATGTACTGGTAGAAATAAATCAGGTATTCGTTCTTTATTGGATATTGGTTTTGATGGAATTATTTGTAGTGCTGGTGGTTATATTGAAATGGATGATAAATTATTATATGAATCTTTTTTATCTAAAGAGGATTTAAAGGAAGCAAGGGATGTTTTTGAAAGAAATCATATTCATTATAATTTAGAAGCAACGCATAAGACTTTTCAGAACGATGGTATGAATGAATTGTTTGTTCATGGAGCTAAATCAAAGGATATGAATTCTGAAATGCAAAGACTTATGCAACAACAAAAAGAAAAGTTTAATATTTGTCCTTTAGAGGATTATGATAATAATCCTGTTGAAATTCATAAACTTTGTTTTATTGCTTTAGATGAAAAAGATTTAGTTGAACCTAAACAGGTTTTATCAGATAAGTTTATTTTTATTGTTCATGAATTGTTTTCAAAAGATACAATTAATGGTGAAATTATTATTAAGGGAACAAATAAGGGTAATGCTGTTCGTTTTATTGTTAATCATTTGAATATGTCTATGGATGATACAATTGGTTTTGGTGATAGTATGAATGATTTAGAAATGATACAAGCTTGTCATTATGGTGTTGTTATGGGGAATGGCTCAAAAGAATTAAAGAAGTATGCATCTACTATTTGTGAAAGTGTAGAAGATGATGGGGTTTACCATGAACTTAAAAGATTAAAATTATGTCATTAAAAAAAGCTATTAAGATAGCTTTTTTGTATGTTTCTTATGGACATCAAATGAACTTGCAATAATGAGATATAGGAAACCAGTTTGTACAAAGAAGATTGTATAATCTAGAATACCATGAACAAATATCATAATTGTAAATGAAACGATTAAAGCAACAATGCTCTTATCAACCTTTGATTTCCATAAATGATAAACACTTTTTATATTATAAATAATAAATGGCAGAATAACAGTAATTCCAACAACTCCAAAACATAAAATAGGATCTAAATAAATACTATGTGCATGTTCTGTTGGATGTCCATTATATAATGGGAATACATGCATATATGTCATAGGACCTTCTCCAAACAATGGATGAGTCTTAATATTAGCAATTGCGACATCCCAAATATCTTTACGTGTTAAGAAATAATCAAAGATATTATCAACTCTTGGAAACTGACTAGGATTAAAAACAAAGTATAGAATAGCTAATATAAAGCATGAAAATATCAATCCACATGTTTTATATCGCTTATCAATAATTAACATCACAAGGATCCCAGCACCTAATGCAGGCCAAGCAGTACGACAAGCTGTTAATACAAGCAAGAATAAATTCAAGCCAATAACCAAAGAATAATAGAAAAACTTTCTATAATTGTCTTTTATTTTCCCTAACTGTAATATTTTATAAAATGTAATACATATAAAGAATTCAAGCATCATTGCATAATAATTAGCATTAAAGAAAACAGAATTCACACGATCTTCAGGTCTATTAAAGATAATAACTTCAAAACGATCAATCTCAAAAGAATTCAAAATACCAATATATTCTATTAATCCATATAAAGCAGCAAAAACACTTAAAACCACAATACAATCAGTTATAAAGGTAAAGACATGTGGTGTAATATGTTTACGATAATATAAAATAAATGATAATATAACCAATATTCCAATACTACATAATGCTCCTAAATAATTCTGATAGAATAAAGAAACTAAAAAAGATAAAGCAGAAAATATAAGAATATATTTGCTTTTTGGTGTTTCTTTATAAGCATCTTGTATTTCTCCTTTTAATAATAAACGAATTGTTAAAAAGATAATAACTGCAGCACACATATAAAAAGGTAGAAACATTGATAGTATAGCAACAATAATATATCTTTGATTATGATTGAAATGTTTCTTTAAATAATCTATTCCAAAAATAATAAACACCTCCCCCAAAGTAACTTCATTTTACAACATTTCATAATTTATGTATACTATAAAAAGCAAACATAACAAAAATGTAAGAAATAACACTCTTTTCATTTAGAAAGAAGGCCTATATGTATAAATATTTATATATCTATAATTATTCACCCCAAGAACAAGAACTATGTGAAATGGAGTTTAAACAAATCTTTCATGAAGATATGTTATCTAAGTATTATTTAACAAATCATTTCTTTGAATATACAAGAAGTGTTTTTATAAAAGGAAGATTAGATATTATTTATTCTTCAAGTAATTTTGATGAAATTATTCAAAAGATAAAAGATAAAGAAATGGTTTATTATGAATTTAAAGTTATTTATTTAAAGAATGATATCACTCATGTTGATTATCAAGACTCTTTACAAAGATGTCGTGATATTGCTGATCCAATTGATGGAACTGTTAATATGCAAGAACCTAAAGTTGTTTTTGCTGTTACAAAGATTAATGATACGTGGTATTTTGGAATTTATAATGATGATGCTTTATGGAGTGAGCGTTATAATAAACCTCATTCATATTCTCATTCTTTAAATGTTAGAGATGCAAGAACAATTGTCAATATAGCAGTAGGTAATGATGCCTCTTTAAAGATTGTTGATCCTTGTTGTGGAATCGGAACAGTTGTTTTAGAAGCATTAAGTATGGGAATGGATGTTGAAGGATATGATATTAATCGAGATGTTGCTTATCAAGCAAGATTAAATCTTGAACATTTTGGTTATGATAAAGATCTTGTGAAAAAACAAGATATTCATACATTGGATAAACATTATGATGTGACTATTATGGATATGCCTTATGGTGTTTATAGTCCTTTCTCTTATCAACAACAATTATCTTTGTTAAAAGCTTCATTATCATTAGCACCACGATTTTTATTAGTTTCTCATATTCCTTTTAATAAAGAATTAGAGGATTTGGGTTATACAGTTATTGATAGATGCAGTATTAAAAAGGGGAATTTTCAAAGATATATGACACTTTGTTTTCAAAAGTAAGTTTATTCGATATAATAGAAGTGAAATGAGGGGAAAATATGAAACATATTTTTATGATGAATCATACTAAAAAACATCATGATTTTGAAAAAGAAATTAATGATGTTATGAGGGAATATGATTATGAAGTTATTTATACAACGTCGATGGAAGATACTATTGAATATATTAAGAGTTATAAAGAAAAAGCAAGATTTTATTCAGTCGGTGGGGATGGAACTTTAAGTGGAATTATTCAAGCTGTTGTTCATCAACAACATGAACTTGTGGTTATACCGTTAGGAACTGGTAATGATTTTTCAAGAACATTAACAAAAGAAAAAGACCCTAAAAAGGTTCTTCTTCAATCTTTAAATAAAAATGCTAAAATGATTGATTCTGTTCTTATTAATGATAGATATTATATCAATTCAGCTTGTTTTGGAGTAGATAGTGTTATTGCTAATCATGTTCATGATACACCAGATATCCCACTTGTTCCTGATTCAAAAAGCTATATTGTCTCTATTTTGCAACATGTTTTTCGTTATCAATTTGATGAAGTGAAAATCACCAGTGAAGGTCAATGTTTATATGAAGGCAGAGTAACATTATGTACATTTAATAATGGACAATATTATGGTGGTGGTTTTCATATTGTTCCTCATGCTGATATTCAAGATGGATATATTGATATATGTGTTGTTGATAAAGTAAGGAAAAGTAAGATTCCTTATTTATTAAGTTTATTAGTTGCTCATAAGTTAGATAATCGATCAGAAGTTCATTATTTTAAAGTGAAAGAAGCAAATGTTTATACTCAACAAATATCTAATATTGATGGGGAAGAATATCAAAGCGATAGTTATGATATTAAAATTGTTCCTACATCATTACATATGGTTATTGATTAGGGTATTCTTCTTTAAAGAATGTTTGATGCCATAATGATAAACAATAAATAGCCCATATTTTCTTGTAATAATCATGTTTACCTAATTGGTGATCTTTTAACATTTTTAATAAATCTTTATTATTAAAATATTGATTGATAAATGATGTTTGAAATGATTGAGATATTTGGTTATTAATATCTTGATCTTTTATCCATTCTCTTAAAGGAACAGGGAAACCTAGTTTCTTTTTATTTGCATTTTCTAAAGGTAATACATCATGAGATGATTCTCTAAGTAGGAGTTTTGTATTTTCTTTAGATACTTTTTGATTGTCATTTAAATTATGGGCAGATTTAAAAACGTCTTTATCTGTAAAAGGAACACGTGCTTCTATTGAATGAGCCATTGTCATTTTGTCTCCTTTTTGAAGAATATCTTTAACAAACCATGTTTGAAGATCAATAGCTTGTCTTTTTTGTAAGTTAGTATAGTTCTTAAATTGACTGACTATTGTTTTTGTAAGTGATTGATGAATATCAACTTTTATTTTAAGCATATCTTTACATTCTTTCTTTGAAAAGATAGGATTCACTCCAATATAGTAGTCTTCTATTCTAAAACCATTACGAATAAAGAACTCTTTACCCTTTATGTCTGGTAAATAACAACATATAAGTGCAATACAATGCCTTATAAAATAAGGAATACGAGAATACCCAGAAGAATCAATTTCACTTCTATACGTGTTATATCCTCCAAATATCTCATCAGCACCTTCACCAGATAAAACAACCTTTACATCTTCACTAGCAAGTTGACTCACAAAGTATAAAGCAGTTGCTGAAGGATCAGCGGTTGGTTCATCAAGATGATAAATCACTTTCTTTAGTGCCTTAAAATAATCATCTTTACTTATGACAATACTCTTATTTTCTATTCCTATCTTATCCGTAAAAGCTTTTGTATAACAACTTTCATTATATCTTTGATCTTCATATTCCACAGTATATGTATGCTTTGGTCTTGTTTGAGCTACAATATAAGAAGAATCAATTCCACTACTTAGAAATGATCCTATCTCAACATCAGCAATCATATGATGATTTAAAGAATCAATAAAAGTCTCTTTAATTTCTTTTGTCTTCACTTCATCAGACTTATAATCCTGACTAAATTCAACATGATAATATTGATGAATATCAATTTTATTATTTTTATAGATGAGATAATGTCCAGGTAATAAATGTTTAACATTCCTAAAAAACGTATCTTCTCCAGCAACACTCCCCATCCTTAAATAAGAAAACAAAACATCTTCATTAAACTCTTTTATAAAATTTGGATGTTCTAAAAAAGACTTAATTTCACTACCAAATATAAACTCATTTTCATAATGATAATAATAAAATGGTTTAATCCCAAAATGATCTCTAGCACAATACAATTCATGGGTATCTTGATCATAAATAACAAAAGCAAACATTCCTCTTAAATAGTTAACTAACTCATAACCATATTCCTTATACCCATGTAATAAAACCTCAGTATCACTATTTGTTTTAAAAACATATCCTTTATCTTCTAATTCTTTTTTAAGTTCTAAATAATTATAAATTTCTCCATTAAACACAACAATCAAATGATTATCAATCATTGGTTGATGACCACCAGCCATATCAATAATTGATAAACGACGATGTCCTAATGTAATAAAATCATCAATCCATCCACCAGCATCATCTGGTCCACGATGTTTAATCTTATTTAACATTTTATCTAATATTATTTTATTATTATTCTGAGTTGATGTAAATCCTACTATTCCACACATATATAATCACCTTTTCCTTAGTATGGTCACATTATAGTTATTCTATGTGGAAAATGAATGGAAAAAATAAGGAATATATATGAAGTATATGTGTAATAAATGTGTACAAAAAAAAGAATAAAATTATTCTTTTTCTAAGTCTACATACATTTCAACATATCCACAACTCTTACATACTGCTGCTTTTAAAGGATACTTACTTTTTTTAAAATTATCATCTTTTTCAATTAATTCATAATCACTAATAGGTTGCGCATTATCTTTTAAATAACAATTCTCTTTCATTTCTTTGTGACATCTTGGACATTTTCTCATATGTTTCACCTCTTATCATCATTATACAGAATTTGCTGTTGAAAACAAACAACAAAAAACCGATATTTTCCATTTTTTTCGACTTATTTTGTGTTATAATGTTTCCAGGAGTGTGATAAAATGATTAAACTACAGAATGTGACTAAAGTTTATAAAACCGGCGTTAGAGCTGTTAACAATATGAATCTTGATATTGGACCTGGTGAGTTTGTTTATGTTATTGGACCAACTGGGGCAGGAAAGTCAACTTTTATTAAGTTGTTATATAGAGAAGAGAAGGCATCATCAGGTAGAGTTATTGTTGCTGGACAAGATGTTTCATTAATTAAAGATCGTAAAGTTCCTTATTTTAGAAGGAATATTGGGGTTGTTTTTCAAAATTTCCGTTTGTTACCAAAGAAAACTGTTTTTGAAAACATTGCTTTTACTTTAGAGGTAACGGATACACCTAAAATGGAAATTAGAAAAAAAGTAAGAAGAACATTAGAACTTGTAAGCTTAGAAGATAAGGCTAATGCTTTTCCTCATGAGTTATCAGGTGGTCAACAACAACGTGTTGCTATTGCAAGAGCGATTGTCAATAACCCAAAGGTTTTAATTGCTGATGAACCTACAGGGAATCTTGATCCTGATACATCAAAAGAAATTATTGAACTATTAGAGAGAATTAACGAAGTCAATCATACAACAATTCTTGTTGTTACTCATGATAAAGAAATTGTTCAAAAATATAAAAAGAGAACAATCTTAATTGAAGATGGTTGTGTTAAGGCGGATGCAAGTACAGGAGGTTATTCAGCATGGAATTCATAAGTTGTGTAAAAAACTTCCCTAAACATTGTAAAACAGCTTTACAAAGTATTTGGAGAAATGGTGTTATGTCTGTATCATCAATCTTTGCTGTTACAATCACTTTGTTATTGATTGGTGTTATTGGTATTGTGGCAATTAATATTCAAGATATGACTTATAGTATTGAAGATAGTTTAACTGTCTATGTGAAGATGGAACAAAAAGTTAAAGATGAAGATGCTAAAAAGATTCAGTCTAAGATTGAAACTATTGATGGTGTTAAGAAAGTAACTTTCTCATCTAAAGAAGATGAATTAAATAAATTAATTGAATCACAAGGTGAAGATGGAAAGAAATTATTTGAAGGATATCGTAAAGAAAATCCTTTAGGAGCTGCTTATATTGTTGAGGTTAAAGAATCTAAACAATTAGATAAAGTTGCAGAACAAATTCA
>JAVWHX010000075.1:0-9858 GCA_036639875.1 Coprobacillus sp. | reverse complement strand
AATAAGATGGATCACATGTTGAAATACATTTATCCCAATCAAAAGAAAAACCTAGCATCTTAAGTTGTCTTGTAAATGTTTCAATATTTTCTAAAGTAAATCCTTCAGGATGATTCCCCGTATTAATTGCATATTGTTCTGCAGGTAAACCAAATGCATCAAATCCCATTGGATGTAAAACATTAAACCCTTGCATTCTCTTAAATCTTGAAACAATATCAGTTGCTGTGTATCCTTCTGGATGTCCTACATGTAGTCCTTGTCCTGATGGATATGGAAACATATCTAAAGCATAATACTTTGGTTTAGAAAAATCCCATACATCAGTTACAAAAGTCTTGTTAGTATCCCAATAATTTTGCCATTTTACTTCTATGTGCTTGTGATCAAATACCATAAATTTTCCTCCTTAAAATATAAAAAGTCATCCATCTAAGGACGACTTTAATCGCGTTACCACCTTAGTTCATGAATAACCCCATGCACTCAACACTTTAACGCAGTGATACGATAAAGACTACTCAATTCATCTTTACATCTCCCAGGCGAGTTCATTGTCATCATCCACTTGTTCGCACCTTCCACAAGCTCTCTTAAGGACTCTTTACAACTACTATTCCTTTTCATTGATTTTAATCCATTACATTATAGCATACCTTCTTATAAATTCAATGACTTTTTAATTTTTTAAAGCTTCAATAGTATTCATCTTTGCAACATAAAACAGAGGAATAATCTGACTGATAAAAACAAGTAGAAAAGAAAAACCATAAACATACAACAATAATTCATAATCAAAAGAAAAAACAAGACTCTCACTCAACATTGCCTCACTCACAAAAGTATTCACTACTTTTAATAATTGATAATATAATAATGCACAAGAAACTTGAGCATAAATCAATATCTCTAATGATTCATATAAAACAATTCTTATCAAATCAAATGTTGTAGCACCAAAACATTTCATAATCGCAAGATCTTTTCTTTTTTGAACAACATTTAAAAACATCACTTCTCCAATTAAAAACAAAGAAGAAATAATTGCAAGAAAGGAGAATATATATAATACTATTTTCACTTGTTCCATTGTATTATTCATATTGTGAACAGTCGAAGCTCCAACTTCTAAAAACTTATAACTTGGATAAGCTCCTTCTAGTTGTTTTTTAATATCACTTCTTTCATATTTCTTATCAACATAAATAATCCCCAAATGACTTTTCACTTTCGCTATATCAAATTGATAAACATCTTTTAACAAATCAATATAAGCATTAGGCATTTGATAAATTGTATCTAAAGAGGTTTTCTGTGAAGTAATTCCTACAACACGATATTCAATCGCTTTGACTTGTCTTTCATACTTATACCAAGCATAAACCTTTTTTCCTATTAAAGTTCCTACATCTTGATCTTTACACAAATGTTGAGCAGTTGATAAAGAAACTAAGATATCTTGTTTTTGACTTGGTACATTACCAATATGTAAAGTTAAATCTTTATAGGGTGAAGCATCATCACCAATAAACAAAACCTGTGATTCTTGATATTTATCACCAACAAAACCAATTCCTAAAAACTCATATTCATCTAAATAATAATATGTTTGAACAATTGCCTGATTTTGAAAAGCTTGTTGTGATAAGGATAACGATTCTTTATTACGAAGTTGAAAACTTAGACTTGAAGAGGGTACCAATGAATAGACATAATCAGTTAATTGTTTTTGAAGACCTCTACTCATTGTTAAAGCTAAGACAATACATAATAAAGAAATTGTTAATCCAAACACCATTTGAAGACTTCTCGCCTTATGAGAAAACAATGATAATAATGATAAACGAACTTTCGGAAAAACTGTATGTTGTTTCTTTTTCTTGACTGACTGATAAGTATGACTTTCTCTTTTCATAAAATGATTGATAATCTTACCATCTTTCATTTCATAAATTTCATCACATAACTTCTCAACTCTTGTTTTATCATGCGAAACAATAATAACAAGTTTATGTAAAGACTCTTCTTTTAATAAACTCATAATTTTATCAGCACTCTCTGGGTCTAATGATCCTGTTGGTTCATCACATAACAATATATCAGATTGTTGATAACTGGCACGTAAATAAGCAATTCTTTGTCTTTGTCCATGTGATAATGAAGACATCTTTAATCCTTTAAAATCAGAAACATCTAAATCTTTTTGATTACGAAAATATTTTGTAAAGTAACGCGATAACGATAAGTTTTGAATTGATGATAACCACATAATCAAATGAAATTGTTGAAAAATAAAACTGACATGTTTCTTACGATAAGTTGCTAATTTCCATTTAACACTTTTATTATCTAACAACATATCCCCATTAAAATCCTTATCAATTCCTCCAATAATATGTAAAAGTGTACTCTTTCCACATCCAGATGGACCAATAATACCTATCATCCCTACCTTATCAAATGTCATAGAGACGTCATCTAATACCAATTGATAATCATATCGCTTATAAATATGTTTTAATTCTAACATTCTATTCCTCCCTCAAGACATCAATCATATCTGTATTCATCATTTTCTTTAATGGAACCATAATTCCCAACATACACATCACGATATAACTTAAAACAATCACAATAAATATATCGTATTGATTAAAAAAGATTGTTTTGAGTTGTAATGTTACATGATAAATATCTTCTATTTTATAAACATAATGAACATAATAATAAACCAACATTGACAACAAACTACCACCTATTGCAATAACAACCCCTAATACCAATGCCTCAATAAAAGATAAAAAGAAAAGTCTTCTTTTAAAAAGACCTAAAGATAACAAATATGCAATATCATGCTTTCTTTCAAAATATATCGTTGATTCAACTATCGCAATCAATAATAATGAAATCACAAAACTAATTCCAATAAATAGCCCTGCTACTATACTCGCTAATGATAATACTGATTGATAACTATCACTTCTTTCAATAACCTCACTACTTACAAAATAATTCTTTTCTAATTCTTTATATAACTCCCTTGAGTGATTATCTTTGACCTCAATAGATAAAGAATAAGTATTTATTAATGTTGAAATATTGTTCTTAAAAGATGACAAGCAATAAACATCTTGACTTGAAAAGAAATCATTCACAATAACCCCTACAACATCCATATCCCTATAAGTATTTTGAATATGAAAAGATATCTTGGTATTGTCTTTAAGACTTTTATACACTGATTCACTCACAATGATTTCATGACTATTTTGAGGTAGCCGTCCTTGGGTTAAAACTATATGAGATGTTTGACTAGGTAAAAACTTTAATAACGCTGAAACATCTTGTTGATTAGATTTCATTGTAATTTGTTCCAAATGATAACTATACATAGACGTTAAAATATCTGATTGACTAATCTGTTTATCAAACACATGCCCATCTTTCTTTTCAATCATTATCATATTCTTTAAAGGGGCTTGTCTTTCACCTTTATCAATAGCTTCAAACACACCTTGTATCCCCGTCACAATCATAAAGAAAGCAACAATCACTATCCATTGAAAGATAAATAAGAAAACAATCTTCCCTTTTTGATAAATCAATTGTCTTAAAGAATAAAAAAACAAAGAATAATATGTCTTCTTTTGAACAAATGTTTCTCTTTGTTTTATTTTCTTAATTTTTCCTTTTAAATGAGTATCTTTTAAAGTCAATACATGATCACAATATTGCTTTATCAAATCAACATCATGTGAAACAATAATGACTAATCTCTTTTTAGAAACCTTTTGAAGTAATTCCATAACCTCTTGAGCTTGTTTATCATGTAAAGCTCCTGTTGGTTCATCACATAAAAGAATGGGTGATTGCTTTAATAATGCTTTTGCGATAGAAACTCTTTTGAGTTGTCCACCTGATAACTGATGTGGATAACGCTGAAGAAGATTATAAATACCGAGTTGCTGAGTTATCTTTTTAAAGTCATTTTGGTTGTAAGCAATTTGACTGCTTTGACAAGCTAGAACTATGTTTTCTTTAACTGTTAACGAGGAAATATAATCTTTAGATTGCATCATATAAGAGATAGAAGATTGAATAAAAGCGACATGATCATCGACTCTATTTCCATTATATATAACTTCACCTGCAAAGTTTTGATCTAGCATTCCTATAATATAAAGTAACGTACTCTTCCCACACCCACTCTCTCCTACAATCCCAACAAAACCAGTATCATTGAATGTTATTGAAATATCATCCAAAATAACTCTTTCTTTTATAACTTTACGAATATTTTTTAATTCTAACATCGTCTTCTCCTTTGTGTTATAATTGTTTTTGGTGATGCATATGAATAAATTTTTTTACTCAAATGATAACAAACGTTATCATACATATAATTATTATTTAAAAAATAAATACAAACAAAAAATAGCCAAGGTTTCTTTGAACGCTGGCTTTACATGTCCTAATCGAGATGGGACAAGTGGTATTGGTGGATGTATATTCTGTTCAGATAGTGGTTCTGGTGATTTTGCAGGTGATATAAAAGATTCATTAACGAAACAATTTGATACTGTTTCTAAGGTTATGAGAAATAAATGGCCTGATTGTCATTTTATTGCTTATTTTCAAGCCAATACAAATACTTATGGAAGTATTGAAAGATTAAAAGATACTTTTGAACCTTTTATTAATAAAGAGGATGTTGTAGGTATAGCCATTGCGACGAGACCAGATTGTTTAAGTGATGAGATATGTGATTATCTTTATGAATTATCACAAAAGTGTGATTTGTATATTGAATTGGGATTACAAACTATTCATGATCAAACTGGTGATCTTATTAATCGTGGACATGATTATCAAACATTCAAGGATGCTGTTATACGTTTAAGAAAAAGACATTTAGATATCTGTGTCCATATTATTAATGGTTTACCTTTTGAAACATATGAAATGATGATTGAAACAGCAAAAGCGGTTGGTCAATTAGATATACAAGCAATTAAAATTCATAATCTCTTTATCTTAAAAAAAACAAAGTTATATCACATGTATCAACAAAATCCTTTTCCAATTCTTACTCGTGATGAATATATTCAATTGGTCGTTGAACAATTATCTTATATTCCTGATCATGTTGTTGTAGAAAGATTAACTGGAGATGCTCCAATCAAAGATTTATTTGAACCTACTTGGTCAATCAAAAAAGTCACAATCTTAAATGATATTGATAAACTTATGAAAGAAAAAGACATCTATCAAGGATGTCATATAAAAAAGACCCTTTAGGGAGGGTCTTTTTATTATTCAGTTTCGATTAAGCCATAATCTCCAGCATGTCTTTTATAAACAACACTGATAAGATTTGTTTCAGTATCCTTATATACATAGAATGCATGTCCAATTAATTCCATTTGCATAATTGCTTCTTCCATGTCCATAGGTTTTGGATTAATTGTCTTAGTTTTCACGATTACATCTTCTTCTGGTTTATCCAAAGGTTCAATAGATGCTACGTTTAATGCGAGTTTATTATCCTTAGATTTTCTACTCAATCTTGTTTTGTACTTTCTTATTTGTCCTTCTAACTTGTCAATGACCAAATCAATTGCATTATATAAGTCAGCATCAATTTCTTCAGCTCTTAATAATACATATTCTGTTGGAATAGTCACTTCGATTTTTTGACCTAAAGGATAAGTTCTAATCAACACCTTTGCTTCAACATTGTCACTCATGATAAAATATTTGTCTAACATGTTTAACTTTTTGTTGATTTTTGCTTCAATACCTTCAGTCAATTCAACGTTTTTTCCTCTTACAATGACTTTCATAAATATTCCTCCTTTGATAATTATATTATACAATAATTTCGTATAAATTACACCTATTTGATGTGAAAAAATCAAAAAAACAAAAAGCTCCCTATGGAGCTTATAAATATGTCTTTAAGATTTCAACTTTATCTAAGTTTTCCCAAGGGAAATTTAAATCACCTCTACCAAAATGTCCATAAACTGCAGTTGATGAATATAAAGGTCTTAATAATTGTAAAGTATTAATAATTCCTTGTGGTGTTAAATCAAATTCATTTTTAATAGCTTGTAAGATAATATCTTTATCAACATTCTCACTATTATATGTTTCAATATAAACACTCGTTGGTTCTTGAACACCAATTGCATAAGACAATTGAATCTCAATACGATCACAAAGTTTTGCAGCAACAATATTCTTAGCCATATATCTTGCCATATAAGCAGCACTTCTATCAACCTTAGATGGATCTTTTCCTGAGAATGCTCCACCACCATGTCTAGCACTACCACCATATGTATCAACAATAATCTTTCTACCAGTTAAACCAGTATCACCATGAGGACCTCCAATAACAAAACGTCCTGTTGGATTGATGTAAACTTTATAATCAGTATTCATATCATATTTCTTAACAACATCTTGCATTATCACATTTTGAATATAATCTTTAAACTCTTTTTCATTAAAGTCTTCATCATGTTGAATTGACATTAAGATAGTATCAATCTTTGGATGAGCGCTATCAGTATAATCAATTGTTACTTGTGATTTCATATCTGGACGTGCATGCTTAAATTCACCACTATGTCTTTTTTCAGTAGCATAACGAACAAGATGATGAGCAATTGAAACAGGTAAAGGCATATAACCTTCTGTTTCATTACAAGCATAACCAAACATAATTCCTTGATCTCCTGCTCCACCTACTTCATTATTTGTACCTAATGCAATATCACTTGATTGTGTATCAATAACAAGTTCTATACGACAATGATCACAATCAATTCCTAAATCAGCACTTGTATAACCAATTTCTTTTAAGACTTTTCTTGCGATTTTTTCATAATCAACAACAGCATTTGTTGTGATTTCTCCACCAATAACTAATAAATTCGTTGTTGTAAAACATTCACATGCAACTCTTGAATATGGATCTTGAGCTAAACATGCGTCTAAAATAGCATCACTGATTTGATCACAGACTTTGTCTGGATGTCCTTCGGATACTGATTCAGATGTAAATAAAATTTTGTTCATTTTCTTTTTCCTCCCGATTTTTCCAATAAAAAAAGCTTTCAAGAGGAAAGCTTATGCTTCCTCTTATTGTTCAAGTAAACTTGCTAGGTTGGGCACCTTCTTTGTAAAAGGGTTGCCACCACTTCATTGATCCTCATCTCAGTGGTTCTTAATAAGAGCTTTATATTATTGATATAGTTTTGTAAGTTCTTCATGGCTTAAGGATGTCATGGCTTCTATAAGTTCCATTTCTAATCCTAAATCATAAAGGATAGCAGCAATTTTAAACTGCTCTTGTCGTTTTGTATTCATATTATCACCACTATTAGTTTAACCTAATTGCTAGACATTATTCTACAAAGAAAGACTTTGTTATTATATGATAAACACTTTTATATTTCAAGTACTTTATCACATGATAAATATTATAACACATATTTTAGAGAATTTGTCTCAAATTTGTCTCAATTTTCATTTTTATTTTCTTTTAATAAATCTCTGATTTCTATTAAGAGTTCTTCTGTTGTTGGTTGGTCACTTATTTCTTCAACAACTTCCTCTTTCTTACTTAAAGAAGATAATTTCATAATAAACTTTAACATCATAAAAATAACAAAAGCAATAATTAAAAAATCAATAACATTTTGAAGAAAATTTCCATATTTAATCACAATACCTTCAGTAATTACTTTTCCTTGTTCAATAACAGGATCTTTAATCTTAAAACTTAATTGTGAAAAATCAGTAGCCCCACTCATAAAAGTAATAATTGGCATAATCACATCAGCTACTAATGATGAAACGATTTTACCAAATGCTCCACCAATAATAACTCCTACTGCCATATCTACAACATTCCCTTTCACAGCGAATGCTTTAAATTCATTTATAAACCTTTTCATTAAATTGCTTGAACCTCTAAGACACCTGGAACTTCTTCAATTAAAATTTGTTCAACACCATCTTTAAGAGTTGAATCAAGCATTGAACAACCAGCACAAGCACCATGCATTTGCACATAAACAATACCTTCTTCAAACTTAACAAATTCAATATCTCCACCATCTCTTTGTAAGTATGGTCTCAATTTTTCAATGACTTTTTTTATTTCTTCTTCTAGATTCATACTTTTACCTCCTATTTGCCTCAATTATTATACCATAAATTTCAAAATTTAAAAGTCACATGACTTATTTTCACTTTATTGTATAATAGGTTTGTGATATAATCACCTTGATTGGAGGGCTGATAATGGAACATCGGGTTCAAATTGGAAATATCATTGATGTCACCATTACTGGTATTCAACCTTATGGTGCATTTGCATTACTTCCTGATTCTTCGTTTGGTTTGATTCATATTTCTGAGATATCGGATAAGTTCGTAAGAAGTGTTGAAAACTTTGTACATGTTGGGGATACTGTTCATGTTAAGGTTATTGATATTGATGAACAAACAAATCAAGCAAAACTTTCTTTAAAAGCAATACATCCCTCTGCTTCAAAAAGAAAGTTCAAAAGAACATATAAGAGTCAAAGAGAAAAAATACAAGAAACACCATCTGGATTTAATCCATTAAAAGAAAAATTGCCTGAGTGGATAACTCAAGGCATCATACAGGAGGAAGAAATATGATTAAAGTTGATTTATCAAAAGCAAAGTTAGTTGAAAATATGGACGCATATAAAGAACAAGTCGCTTCTATTCATGATATGATCCATAACAAAACTGGTAAAGGAAATGATTTTTTAGGGTGGGTTGATTTACCAGTTAATTATGATAAAGATGAAGTAAAAGCAATTAATGAAAAAGCAAATGAATTAAAGAATGAGATTGATGTTTTACTTGTTTGTGGGATTGGTGGATCTTATTTAGGAGCAAGAGCTGCTATTGAAGCTATTAATGGATTATTCCCTACAAATGGTGTCCAAATCATTTATGTTGGAAATACATTCTCTTCTAACTATTTAGCACAAGTCAAAGAATATGTTAAAGATAAAGAATTTGCGATTAATGTTATTAGTAAATCAGGTACAACTACTGAAACATCTATTGCTTTTAGAATCTTTAAAGATTTATTAGAACAAACAAAAGGTAAAGAAGTTGCAAGAAGAAGAATTGTAGCAACAACTGATAAAACAAAAGGTGCTCTTAAGACTTTAGCAACTAATGAAGGATATACAACATTTGTTGTCCCTGATGATGTTGGTGGACGTTATTCAGTATTAACTGCTGTTGGTTTATTCCCAATTGCAATGGTTGGTATTGATGTTGAAAGTATGTTAAAAGGTGCAGCTGATGCTAGAGAAAAATATAGTAGTCAAGATCTTTCAATAAATGAATGTTATCAATATGCAGTGGCTAGACAAATGTTATCTAAACAAGGTTATGTTGCTGAAATGTTTGTAACTTATGAACTTCAATTAGCAATGACTGCTGAATGGTGGAAACAATTATTTGGTGAATCAGAAGGTAAAGAAGAAAAAGGTATCTTACCAACAAGTGCAACTTTCTCAACTGATTTACATTCTCTTGGACAATTTATTCAAGAAGGAACTAAAGTTTTATATGAAACTATCTTAAATATTGAAAAACCAATTGCAGATTTAGAAATTCCTAGTGATAAAGATGATTTAGATTGTTTAAATTATTTAGCTGGAAAAACTGTTGATTTTGTAAATAAGAAAGCTTGTGAAGGAACTGTAGATGCTCATGTTAATACTGGTAATGTTCCTAATATCCAAATTACAATGGATGAATTAACTGCTTATTCATTTGGATATATGGTTTATT
>JAVWHX010000074.1:0-10190 GCA_036639875.1 Coprobacillus sp. | reverse complement strand
ACTAGCAGCATAAACAAAATTATCCCATTCAATACCACCTAATTGTTGTGCCATTAAGATTCCAACAACAACTAATGCTGGTGCAGTTACTGCACTTGTGATACAAGATAATAATGGATAAAAGAACACTGATAATAAGAATAAGATACCTGTTGTAACAGCAGTTAATCCTGTTCTTCCACCAACTTCTACACCTGATGTAGATTCAACAAATGATGTTACTGTTGAAGTACCCATAACAGCACCAAATACAGTTCCAACTGAATCAGCCAACAAAGCCTTATCAACATTTTCTAATTCTCCATCTTCTTTTACTAAGTTAGTTCTATTTGCAACTGCTACTAATGTTCCAGCAGTATCAAAGAAATCAACAAATAGTAAAGAGAAAATAGCAACAATACTTTCAGGATGACTTAATAACTCTTCTATTCCACCACTAAAAGCACCAACTAAATTAAAATCAAAATTAGCAGATACAACAGCAGTAGGTAATTGAGGCATACCTTTATATCCTGCAAGACCTAAAACAATACCTACAATTGCAGTTACAACCAGTCCATAAAATACAGCCGCTGGAACTTTTTTTGTTGCTAATAAAACAACAGTTAACAAAATACCAAACACAGATAATAATACAACAGGATTAGATAAATCACCCAAAGCTACAAAAGTATCAGGATTTGCAACAATAATCCCTGCATTTTTTAATCCAATAAAAGCAATAAAGAAACCAATACCAGCACCAATAGCTAACTTTAATTGTGATGGAATTGCACCAATAATTGCCTTTCTAACACCTGTAACAGAAATAAGCAAGAATAAAATACCAGAAATAAAAACACAAGCCAAACCTGCTTTATAACTCATTCCCATTGTTCCACAAATCGTAAAAGTAAATAAAGCATTAACCCCCATCCCTGGTGCTAACGCTACAGGATAATTAGCAAGCAATCCCATAATGATTGTCGCTACAGCACTACTAATTGCAGTAGCTAAGAAGACACCTTGAACACTCATCCCAGTGCTTCCTAACATATTTGGGTTGACAGCTAAAATATAAGCCATTGCCAAAAATGTAGTTACACCAGCAAGAATTTCAGTTTTTACATTTGTCCCTTTTTCTTTTAACTTAAAAATTCTTTCTAACATATAAACCTTCCTCCCTTATAAAACAAGTTAAATTGTATCATTGAATACATGTTCTTGACAAGATAAAAAGTCAAAAAATGTTGAATATTGGTGAACAAAACAAAAAATCCCAGAACATATTCCAGGATTAATTATCATACTTTTTAAATTCAACTTCTTTTGTTTTAAAATCAATAAAGATTTGAAATGCTTTACGATTTTCATCTTCATCCCATAGTTCAACAAACTGTGGTGTAACTTCAACTAAGATTTCATCTTCTTCATGAGAATAAGCATTATAACTTCCCCATAAAAACTCTTTATACTTCTTTTCAAAAACACGTCCTTCTTCTTCGATAACTAAACCAGTAACAAGTGCAGTTCCTTCTACTTGAACTCCATTAAAACACATTGCAACTTTATTATTTTGATAAAGTTGTTGCGTCTTACGGAAATTCTTATCTGTCTTGAAATATATCTTATCATTATAAAAGATACAACTCATATTTCTGACCATTGGATAATTATCTACACAACTTGCTAATGCCATAATCTTCCAATCACCCAATTTTTTGTCCATAATTTGTTTTGCTTCTAAAAATTCCATCTTTCTTCTCCTCCTATATAATTCCTTGTAAAATCAATATAACCATAACAATTGTTACCAATACAAAAACACCCACAATAATATAACCTGCACTTAAACGTTGAGCATGTCCTGACTTTTCAATCAAGTTAGTTCGTCTTAAAATCTGTACAAGTGGTTTATACAACAGCATCGTCACAACAGCATTCAATCCTGACTTAAGAAGGTTGAATGGTAAGATACCTGGTAATAATATTTGTACAACTGCCTCTCTTGGCATATTGAAGTAAATAGGTGTTACAATATAATTCCATATTAACATACTTATAGTAACCGCAACAATACCAAAACATAGTCCTATAATTGCACCTTTTTTTGTATGATCTCTTTTATAAATTGCACTCGCAATACATGCAAATGAACAAGTAGCTATCATATTCATAACAATATCAAGGATAGTTCCACCTCTAAAGATAATTTCAAGCACTGCACAAATACCACTCATTAAAAAAGCTGCAAATGGTCCATAGATAAAACCACCAATAACGATAATAATATCCTTTGGATCATATCTTAAAAAAGATACTGCTGGAACCATTGGGAATGATATTAATAAATTAATAATAATAGCCATAGCTGACAAGATTCCCAAAGTTGTCATTTTTTTAACATTCATTGATTTCATTTTTTCTGTCTCCTCTTTTCAATAAAATAACCCAAACATAAAAATGTCTGGGTTTGTTGTACAGAAAATGTCTTTTCTCATCCGGACTTTAACCGTCGGTACTGGAATCACACCAGTTCAGCCGCATATGCGGGTCATGGACTTTAACCATCGGTAGGGATTTACACCCTGCCCCAAAGACTTTATTCAATTTTGATAACAGTCAATGATCACATCATCTGTATTTATATCATATACTTTCTTTGCATATTTGTAAAGTTTTTAGATAATATTTGTTATAATGGATAAGGAGATGATAATATGAAGGCAAAACATAATATTCAACCAATATATGATAAAGAATCTGAATTATTAATATTAGGCTCTTTTCCTTCTGTTAAATCAAGAGAAGCCGAGTTCTTTTATCATCATCCACAGAATAGATTTTGGAAGATATTTGAGACTATTGAGAATATTCAGCTTAAGACGATTGAAGATAAAGAGAATTTTCTTCTATCGCATCATATCGCATTATGGGATGTTATTGAGAGTTGCGAAATTCATGGTTCTAGTGATAGTTCTATACAAGATGTAAAGACTAATGATATTCTTCAATTGATTGAACATTCATCAATAAAACATATTATAACAAATGGTAAAAAAGCTCATGCTTTATATCAAAAATATTGTTATAGAGAAATCGGTATAAATGATATATGTTTACCATCTACTTCTCCAGCAAATGCTGCTTATTCACTTGATAAGTTAGTATTAGAATATCAACTCATATATCAATATTTATCAATTCATATTTAATTTATATTTCATGTGTATATTATCAAAAAGGGAGGAATAACTATGACTAAAAAAGAAAAAGTTTTATCTACTATAAGAAAAATAATTGATGTCTTTGTTATTATATTATTGATAGCTGCTATTGTTTTATTAGCAAGTGGTCAAGCCAAAAATATTCAACGTATTGTCTTTATGATTGGTCAATTTATAATGATGTTGTTTGTTTTGAATTTACCAAGAATATTAAAGAGTAAGTATGATATTCAAATACCTTTTATGTTAGATATCTATTTTGTTTTATTTGCTTTTTGTGGATTTATTCTAGGAGATGTTTTTAATTTCTATGGAAGATATCCTTACTGGGACGCTATCTTGCATGCCTTTTCAGGCGTTATCTTAGCTTATGCTGGTTTCCTTATTATTGATTTCTTAGATAAAGAATATACTATTCCAGTATCATTTAGTCCGAAATTCATATGTGTTGCCGTTGTTTTGTTTTCTTTATCATTAGGAGCAGTTTGGGAAGTTTCTGAGTTTTTAATTGATGATATGTTCGGAACGAATTCACAACAATATATGAAATCTACAGATGGAACATTGGTTGGTGAAAAGGATATTCCTTTAGAAGGTCATGAAGCATTAAGAGATACAATGAATGATTTAATATTAGATTTAGGTGGTTCAATTATTGTTGCAACTATCACTTATAAAAATATCGAAGCAAAAAGAAAAAAAGCTCTACAAAAATAATTTGTAGGGCTTTTATCTTGTCATTAGAATTGATGATCTTCTGATATGCTTATTTCAAAAATGGTTGCCTAGGCAACCATTAACACTTATGATAAAATTTCTCCTCTTTCCAAACTAAATCCTTTTCCACCTACTTCATCAACTCGTGACACAATAACAAAAGCATAAGGATCTATCTCGTGAATTTTTGCTTTAATAAGTGGTAACTTACGATAAGGAATAATAGATAAAATTAATTGTGATTTCTCCATAGTGTATCCTTTTTCACTAGCAAGCAATGTCACACCAGCATCGTGAGTATGCATAATCATTTCTTTAATCTCTTGATGTAAATCACTCATAACAACCAATTGAATTAAGCTTGTTCCTGTTGATAGTGTTCTATTTAACATTGTTGATGTTAAAACAACAGTCACGATTCCATAAATAACATGTGTTGTATCACTATATGCAAATTGGAATACAAGAACAGTTAAATCACAAATATATAAAACAATATGTACAGGTACTTTGAATTTTTTATTCATAATTAAGGCAAGAATATCAACACCACCAGTAGAAGCGTTTGCTTTTAATACAAGTCCTACCCCTACACCAATTAAACATCCTGCAATAACACATGCAAGCAATGGATCTTTAAGATAACCATGAACCATTGGTGTTGTTTGAAAGAATTCTAAACAAAGTGGAAAAAAGAATGTTGATAATAATGTTGTCATAGCAAATCCTTTTCCTAAGAATGCAAAACCAAGTAAAAATAAAACAACATTAATAATTCCAACAACTAAAGAAATAGGTACACCAAGATAATGATTAAAAACAATTCCTATCCCTGATACACCACCAGCGATAATATTATTTTCTAATAATAATGTACTTAATGCAAAAGCAATCATAATATTTCCTAATAAAATGTAAATAAGATTTAATAATTTTTGTTTCATCTTTATCACCCCAAGAAAATTTAACATATTTATTAGTATTAGATTGTAACCTATGTTACAATCTAATAAGAAAGTGGTGATTTTATGAAAATTAAAAAAGAACTATTTCATTATTTTGAAAACGCTGGAACAAAAACAAATTATCAAGCACATGATATTATCTATATGCAAGAAGATGACGCTAAAAACCTTTATCTTATACTTAAAGGAAGAGTAAGAGTTTTTCTTTTATCTCCTTCAGGAGAAGAAATAACTCTAGAAATATTAGATCAAGGAAGAATATTTGGAGAATCATCTTTTATAAAGAATTCTTCTCGTATAACGAATGTTACTGCAATAACAGATGTAGAACTCATATCATGTCGATTAGATAACCTTTCACCTTATTTTAATGAATCTAAAGATTTAACATTATCCTTATTACAATCAATGTCACAAACTTGTGATTATCTTGCTCTGCAAGTTAAAAAGGCATATTCATATGATCGCTTTGCAAAAGTTGCATCTTTTTTATTAGAACAAACACAAACTGATCATCCTTATAAAGATATCTTTCATTCCTGTTTACCTTATTCCCATGATGAAATAGCTTCTATAGTTGGATTATCTAGAGTCACTGTAACAAAAGTTCTTAATGAATTTGTTGAGAATGGTTATATAAAAATTCAATATAAAAAGATATATATTATACCAGAAAAAAGACAAGACTTTTCTGAAAAATATATACCTGATTTATAAAAATTATTTCATAATTCAACGTGCCACTTATATAAACTAAAAACTGCTGGATATTTTAAAATCTAGCAGTCCTTTTTTATCATTGGCGTTCCCGAGCGGATTCGAACCGCTGGCCTTCCGCTTAGGAGGCGGATGCTCTATCCTGCTGAGCTACGGAAACAATATTTAGCCTAGATACAGTTGTTCTTATACGTTAGAACAAATACCATTTTATCATGACCTCATATTATTTTCAACGACTCATTTATATTAAATTCCCAATCTAAACTGAAAAGTTAAATTCCAGTTCAAGATGGTTTTTATGGAACTTAGTCTTTCACTTAATTCCACTAGAATTTACTCTTACAAACAAAAGTTACTTTTACCAGTTAGAATTGAATTCACGGTATAATCATTGGAACTTAGTCTTACTTTTTATCCTATAATAGAATTACATTTTTATCACTTATACTTAATATAAAAAGTGATTTTTTGTTTCCATTAGCATCATAATTAATCATACTACATTGACTATCACAAAATAAAATACACTTATTATTGGCTATCCAAATATAAGTGCATTTTAAACTTTAATCTTTTTTCTTTTTCATAACAGCTGTTATGGCTAATGATGAAACAATAAATGTAACTATAATAAATAGAGTATTTGTTGAATCATACGTTTCTACTTCTTGAGAGCCATGTATAACCTCTAACTTCTGGTAAGCAAATTGGATACTTGATAATAAATTATCAACATCTAATTGACTCATATTTTGAGCATTTTTAAGTTCTTCATTAGCACCATTAACAATAGTCATAAGATTTTGATAACTATTTTGCGTATACTTTGTTTTATCTAATCCAGATATTGTTGTGAGTAGTGCATGAATAGAAGATACATCTCCTACTCTGATTAAGTTCTTTGATGCTTTGTTCATGTCTTGAATTATCAATTGATAATCATCTAATGATATTTCTTTTTCACTCATTTGTTTTCTTAAACTTTCAGTTGATTTCATAAACTTTTGCCAAGAAGACGTTGTATAATTATTTTCAACATAAAGAGATAATTGTTGTTTGGCTTTTTCAACATCTTCTTTTGACGCTTTTAAAATCAATTGAAGACGAGCATTTCGCAATTGATTCAATGCTGTTTCTAACTCATTTGCTGTCACTGTGTCTGATGTCAGTAAATTATTCAAATTATCTAAAGCATCCTTAAAACTTTTGAATGTTTTTGACATATAGTGATTTTCATTTAATGTCATTAATTTATTGTCCGCAATATATTTCTGAATAACTTCTTTATTGTTTTGTATAACTGTAATTAAAGCACTTCTAGCAGACTTAATCTCTTCTAAATAAATATCAACTTCATCCTCAGTTATATTTTCAACATCTAAACTATTTATTTTTTCTTCAACACCTTTTATAGCAGTCGAGAATTTATTCCATGATTCAACTGTGTAGTCTGTACTGACTAAATTATGAATTTCATCTAGTTCATCTTGGATTGCTGATAAATTACCACGTTTCTCTAATTTATTAACAACAACCTTAAGATGAGAAAGAGCTTCATTGATTTGAGATTGAGTACTATTGTTATTAGTATTTACTTTTTTAGCAACATCAAGTTGACTTAAAAAATCTTGATACGTTTTTTTTGTATATTCATTTTCAACAATATTTAAACTATTAATATATGTTGTTAATTCATCATGTGATATACCAAATCCATCATATAATAAATACATTTCTGAAACTTCTGGAGCATTATTTGCATTCCATTGAATCTTTAATTCATAAACATTATCCCAAAATGGAAAATAAATTTCATTTAAAGATTTTGAGAGTGTTCCAACTTCTACCCATTCTTTTGTAGATTTTGATTTCTTTGCATCCACTAATGCCAAAACCTTTGCATGGCTGATTTTTCCTGGTTGCAATAAATTGATTTTTTGAACATTTAATTTGTCAGAAAGTTTATAAATGAGTTCTCCTGCCTCTTTTGTATTTGGCGTATAATAAGTTGATAAATCATTATCAACCATATTTCCTGGTGTATGTCCTGGTGCTTCTACTACGTTTGATTGGAATGTTGGGTCATTAACTGTTGGAGCATATTCCCCTTCATTTATGATGATTTCTCCAATTCTAGTAAAATATTGATGTTTTGCAGTAATAGCAATTTTAACATAACGTGCTTGAACATGATCCGCTGTTCCTTCTATGTACATCTTATTTGGATATTTCATTGATGTTTTAAACAGACCAGAGTTAACACAAGTGATTTGCCTATCATCTACAGAATTAGCTATGCCATCTCCAATTGTTGCTACTTTTGTCCAATCATTAAGATTATTAGATATTAAAATCTCTGCATCTCTTAAATATTGTTTTTCATTATCATTGTTATAAAGTTGAACTTTATCTATACTTCTTGTTTGACCTAAATCATATATAATGTATTTACCAGCATCTGCACGCTCAGCAATAACAGTATAATCATCCAAATTCCCATTAAATGCTTTTCCATCAAATCTTGAATCTTCATAGAAGTATGCATCAGAATCTGGGTCATCAGTATAATTTGTTTCATATAAATACGGATCAACAATCTCATTAGAAATAACTTCAAATTGATTGATTGTAAATGTTATATTGTTATTTGATTTATTAAGTAATCTAATATATCTTGCATCCTGAAGATTATCGATTTGATCAACATTAACCCATTCTATAGCGTTAATAGATGTTTGAATAATGAGATTATCCCCTCCAATTATATCTTTTTCAATCTTTAACAAGTCTTTTATTCTTAATAACTTAATACCAATATATTCATCTTTCTTTAATGTAATAGAATCAAGATGAGATATAATACCTTTGTTTTCTGATATTTCTACTGTTTTATCTTTCAAATTTTCACTATTAGTGTAAACTTTTTCACTATTTGCTACTTCTACATTAAACTCATTAATTTTTAGCCATGTCTTTTTCTCTTTTGTATTGACAAGACGAACATATCTTGCTTGAATACCACTTAAATCTTTAACAACTGTATTTGAGCTATATTTATAGTCTTCTACTTTTGTATATGTTTTACCATCAATTGAATATTCAAGTGCATATTGATCCCAATAATCAGCTGTATTGAATTTGAATTTAGCATTTTTTAACAAGAATACTTCTCCCAAATCCATACCAACAAAATCTCCAACTCGCCCATAGTTATCACTTGTTCTATACCATACAAATGTTGATTCATCACCATCATTTAAATTTGACTCTGGATTACTATTTCCATAAACACTATAATTCGAACTCTTAATAATGCTTTTAGAAATCTCATTTGTTTTATCATTAAGTGGTTTGTTATTAATATAGATTTCACGTATTGTTATCCATTTAGGTGTTTCTTCCATACAAACAACACGAATCCCTTTAACATTTAAATCTAATCCTTCTACTTTTATAACAGTCGTTTGATTATTAACTTGGCTATTAGGAACTTCAACCCAGTCTTTTCCATTTTCAGTATACTCTAACTTTGCTTTATAATATGTATTACCTGAATTGCTTAGTGAATCCCCTAATTGAAATTCAACTTTATTCATTTTAATACTTTGAGTAAATGTTGCACCAATATATTCACCAACTTGAGATGGTGCGCCTCTCCATTTAACACAAGTACTTGGATTACCATCAATTAAATTACTAAGAGGACCATCAGTCGCTGGGGCATCTGTTCTATTCGTAATCGTTGTGTAAATTTGTTTATAAGGATTAACTAAAGGTTCTACTAGTGGAGCAAGTGTTCGATCTAGTTGTTCCATAAATGGAGTAATATGCATTCGTCCTACTTTTGCATATTCAGTGTGATCAATATAATTAAATCCATGTGTTTTAGAAGAACTGAAAGCACCTTGTCCACTTGAATAAAATTCCCAAACTGTATTACTATCCTTTTGTTCTTCTAATGCAATTGCTGCATTTAAGTAGTTTATAATAGCTTTATTTGTATCATCCCAAGTATCTAGCCAATAAACAATTTGATCTCTTGTTCTCTTATTTCCTGCATTTTTTCTATAAATCTTAGCAGCACTATCTAATTTTTCAAATTCTTTAAGAAGTTCTTTTGCTTGTTCTTTAATCGATTTACCAGCTTTGAAATCATTCAAAAAATTATTTAATTTTGGTTTTAAATCTTCTGATTCCTCATTATATAGATATGTAGAGTTTTTCATATGCTTGCTTAATTCTCGTAAAGCGAGTGAAGCATCTGTTTCTTCACAAGTTCCATGATCCATATAATGAAATGAATCATTCCATACTTGATCATAATCACTTGCTTTATCCCATATTTTCCATGCATAATCAGCACCTGTAAAAATAGCTTGTTTACTTGGTTCAGATTGTTGCATCGGATTCAAAACAACACCACTTATTTTTGCTGGATCAACCCCAGGCTTTAAGACAGTCTCTGCACCTCCCATAATTAAACCTTCTTTTGTTTTATCACTACAAGGCCAATTTATCCACATATAAGCTGGTCTTCCCATATTGTTATAAAATGCTTCAGTAAATGAAGTACTGACTTCAC
>JAVWHX010000073.1:0-10453 GCA_036639875.1 Coprobacillus sp. | reverse complement strand
AATCTTTAGCTAAGTTTAGAGAAAATGGATTGAAAGAAGAAGCAACAACTTTAAAGGGAGCAATCAACATCTTTAAACAAATTGGTGGTTTCACTATTGAAAGCACATATGATTATAATGAAGATGAAAAATATGAAAAGATTACTTTAGATATGATCAAAGATTATTTAAAAAGAGATATTCCTGTTATGGTCGCATGGAATGACTTTGGTGGTCATTGGCAAGTTATCATAGGTTATGATGATATGAAGACTGAAACAACTCAAGATGATGTCATTATTGTTGCTGATCCATATGATACAACTGATCATAATCAAGATGGATATGGTGTTTATTCAGCAGAACGTTTCTATTATAATTGGACTATGTATGATTTCTTTGAAGATGCATTTGATATCAAAGAAAGAGATCTATTATTCTTAGCAGCCTATCCAACAAAATAAACAGAAGGATGTAACAAAAATTGTTACATCCCTTTTTTTATCCTTATTTTCTTAACAAACATAATAATGATAAACATACTTACCAACCCACTTATAAATGTCAAGTAAACATTTTGAGTTATCCCTGCCACGATATATCCAATTACACACGCTCCAGCGACAATGAATGCATATGGAATTTGAGTTGTCACATGGCTAACATGATGACACTGTGCCCCTGCGGAAGCCATAATTGTTGTATCAGATATTGGGGATATATGATCTCCACAAACTGCTCCAGCAAGAATTGAAGATATACAAATAACCAACATTTGTCCCTCAGGAAAAACAGAAGTTGCAATAGGAATCAAAATTCCAAAAGTTCCCCATGATGTTCCTGTCGCAAATGCTAAACCTGCCGCTACAATAAACAAACAAGCTGGTAAAATTGTTATAGAGACTTGAGATGTTTCTAAGAAATTAGCAACAAAGACACCTGCTTGTAGATGTGTTGAAACAATATCTCCTAATGTCCAAGCTAATGCTAATATTGTCATAGCTGGTACCATCATTTTAAAGCCTTCAGGAATTGAATCAGCAAACTCTTGATAACTGATTACTTTTCTACATAAATATAAAACAAACATAAATAACAAGGTAAAGAATGAACCAAGTACTAATCCTAATGAAGCATTACAATTAGAAAAAGCAGTAATAAAATCAGTTCCTTCAAAAAATCCACCTGTATAAATCATACATAATATACAACTTATAATTAAGAACAAAACAGGTAAAACCAAATCATAAATTCTTCCTTTAGAAGAACCTTGAATATGTTCAACACTTTCATATTCATTATGCCCATTATGAACATCTCCCTGACTTGCTGCTAACTCATGTTCTTTCATACTGCCTATATTCATATCTGTTTTGATAACATATAAAACCATAATAATTGTTAATAATGCATATAAATTAAATGGGATTGTTTGTAAGAATAAAGAAAATCCATCACCACTTGTATATCCGCTCACTGCTGCTGCCCAACTTGATATTGGTGCAATAATACATATAGGTGCAGCAGTAGCATCAATAATATAAGCTAGCTTTGCTCTTGATATCTTAAACTCATCAGTCACAGTACGCATAATACTTCCAACTGTTAAACAATTAAAATAATCGTCAACAAAAATAAAACTTCCTAATGCAAATGTCGCATATAAAGCCCCATGTTGTCCCTTTATCTTTGTCTTAGCCCATTTTCCATAAGCTTGACTTCCTCCTGCTTTTCCCATCAATGCAACAATCATTCCTAAGAAAACCAAAAAGATTAAAATCCCAACATTCCATTCATCAGATAAACTTTTAATCATTGTATCAAAGATAGCTGTAATAGACTTCATAATATCAAACTGCCCTATTAACAAACCTCCAACAGCAATCCCTATAAATAAAGATATATAAACTTCTTTTGTTTTTAAAGCAATCGTAATTGCTATAACTGCAGGTATCAACGCCCACCATGTCCCAATAAATTCCATTTTACGCTCCTTAAATAAAAAAACTTTGACTGGAAAATCAATCAAAGTCTATGTTTATCATATTCTAAGATAGCTCTCCACACATGTGACAGTTCATTATATCTTCTATAATAAACCAGCCTATTCATAATTGGTGTTATGAATAAACTTCGGCATATCACCCTTTCTATCATAATTGTCACCAAACATCATTATGATATACTCTTGATCAATGCACCTCTATCAATTATTAAATTCTTTGCTATTGTATATGCAATTAAACATTTTGTCAAATAAGATAATAATTTGTTTCAATAAATGATACTATGTACTATAATAATTACATAAGGAGATGATACTAATGAATAAAAAAGATATATCAATTCATAAGAAAAAAACAGATTATAAAGATGGTTTTGAATGTCTTAATGCTAAGGAAATTCTTTTTGACCAATTAACGATTCAAGAATTTATTAACGAACTTTCAAACAATAACATTAAAATAACTATTCAAGACATTAAAAACAATTATGAAAAATATCATAACATAGAAACAGTTATAAATATATATTATGATATGTACACTAAGGAATTTAAAGCTTTAGACGATAAAATGGAATTATTTGATGAAGACTCATTATATTTTTTATGTAATCAATATATTATGGAAAATTATTATCCAACACAACTCTTTGATCCTAACTATATTGAAGACTTAATTGATGAATACGATGAAAATAAAGATTCACAACTACTTTTAAATATTATACGTAATGTGAATGGTATTTCTCAATATCATAAATCAAAAGATTTAGATGTTCTTTTTGAAGGTTGTATGTTTGATATTGAAAACTATATTGTCGAATGTCCTATGGAAATTCTTAATATGTCATTACCAAAAGAAGAAGCTGTTTTATTAGTTAAAGAATTCAGAAAATTTATAGATACATACAAAATTGATGAATATAATCAAGTTAATATTTATAGAGACTTAATTGAGATACTTGCACGATATGGATTAAAAGAAGTTCAAGAACTCTTAGAATATGCACTAAAAAAATATCCAGATGATAAACAATCAATTTATTTAAGTTTATTATTTGGTTTAGAAGAAAGTCAAGAAGTTGAAAATATGAAACTCTATTATCAAAAAGCTATCCAACTTATGCCTATTTCATCATTAGACATAGATAACAGAGAAATACTTATAGAAAACTTTTCTCATTTAAAAGATTAAAACAAAAGCAAAAGGTTTTGATACCTCTTGCTTTTTTATATTCTGACTTCACCATGATTTATAACTTTTAAGATTTCAAAGTTTTTATCAACAACCAAAACATCACTATCATATCCTACAGTTAACTGCCCTTTATTTAAATGATAGAGTTGTGCAGGATTATAACTTGCCATCAAAACTGCATCATCAATACAACACCCACAATATTTCATCATATTATAACAAGCTCTATTCATTCCTAATGTACTTCCAGCGATTCTTCCCGTTTCTTTAACACGTGCTTTTCCATCAATAATTTCAACATTCTTCCCAGAAAAAGAATACTCTCCATCAGGTAATCCTTTACAAGGATTAGAATCAGTAATCAATACAATTCTTTCTTTTCCAATTGCTTTATATGTCGCCTTAATAACATCTTCATGAATATGAAAACCATCTACAATTAACTCACACATTAAATCAGAAAGAATTGCACCTGTCACAACACCTGGATCACGATGTAAATGTTGACTCATTGCATTATATAAGTGCGTAATTCCACTTGCTCCATAGTGTTGTGCTTCAATGACTTTTTGAGCATCAGCACTACTATGTCCAATATTCATTGTTATTCCTAAATTATGTCCATAGTTAATGAGATCTAAAGATCCTTCTATCTCAGGTGCAATTGTCATTGATTTAATCTTTGAACAATGACTTAAAAAGGTATTGAATTTATGAAGTTGAGGTGCCTGTATATATTCTTCTTTCATAACTCCTTTATTAAGAATATTTAAGAATGGTCCTTCCATATGAACACCTATCATATTAGCAATATGAGCTTGTTGATATTGATCTAATAACTTTATAATATCATCATCACTTTCACAAGTTAAACTCGCCATAAATGCAGTTACACCCTCTTTTAAAGATGCTTCTTCTATTATTTTTAAATCTTCATTTGTACATGTATTAAAATCATAACCCATAATACCATGAGTATGTGTTTCAATCAGTCCTGGGACTATATATTGTCCCTCAGCATCAATAACTTCATCACAATCAACATGACTATAATCCTTATAAACACCTATTATTTTCTCACCTTCAACCAATACTGCTCCATTATCAATTCTCTTTTTCCCATCAATAATCACAACTCCATTTTTTATTAACAGTTTCATAATTAACCCTCCTTTATTATCAAATTATAACACAAGTTATAAATAGAAACTATCTCATATCTGTTTTGACGTTTTAAGAATTTGGTGAAATATAGGATAATTTGAAGAAATTTCTTATATTATTTGTGTTTTTACAGAATTCAAATTGAAGATAAGATATGGAATTGTTAGAATAAAATTATATTGGGAGGATTTTTATGAAGAAATGGAAGAAGTATTTATTGTATGGATTTATTGGATTTTTAATTATAGGAACACTTGGAGCAATCTTTGGTGAAACGCCAGTTGTGAAGGCACTCTCTATTCAAGAAGAACAACTCTCTCTTGATACAAAGAAAGAAAAGGAAATTGAGATAACTATTGAACCTAGTCATGTCAGATTATCTAAAAGTGATTTTACTGTAGGAGATGATTCTATTGTTGAAATAGATTCTGTTGATGGAAATACGATTACTCTTAAAACATTATCAAATGAAGGCACAACAACTCTTTATTGTCAAAGAGATGATATTAAAAGTAATGAAATAACTATTCAGGTTACTGATCAAAAAAAGCTTGCTTTAGCAAAAGCACAAGAACAAAAATTAGCTGATGAAAAAAATGCTGAAGCTAAAAAACTTGAAGAAGAAAAGAAAGCTGTTGAAGCTAAAAAAGCAGAAGATGCAAAGCAAGCAGCTAACGCTAAAAAATCACAAGAACAAAAACAATCTACACAGAAGTCTACCACTTCTAATAAGACAAGTTCTTCAGCATCATCTACAAAACCAACAGGACAAAAAGTTTATATTACTCCTACTGGTAGTAAATATCATGCTATTGCTAAATGTGGAAATACCAAATCATCTACCCTTGTTTCATTAAGTGATGCTCAAAGTAGAGGTTTAGGTGCTTGTAAAAAATGTTATTAATATAAAAAACAAGGGTCTGTAAGTTGAACTTATAGACCCTATTATTTCTTTTTTGTAAAGTAAACTGATTTGACTTGCATAAATGCTAATTTAATAAATTCTAAGAGAAGTTTTCCATCCTCTGAACTCATTGTACCTAATTCTTTAATACCTTGGATACTTTGCTTAATTGTCAAATCAGCAAAATCAGTAATACTGGTAATCTTTAAATCATTTAATATTTTAAACAAAGAAGTAATAAACTTCTTTTTTTCTTCATCTGTTTTAGATAATAGAATTGTATCTATATATTCCATAGTCTTATGACTTTCTTGATCAAAATCATTAACATAATCAAAATGATCAGTATCAATTTTCCAATAAAAACCATCATGTTGTTGTAAACCATTATCATAACCATTAAAAATAATATACTTCTCTTTATGTGTCATTAATCTCCCTATAATAGATGAAATAGGAACATAATTATAAATACGATGAATAACTGATGAATAATCATGATTTTTATAAAACTCTTCTTTAAATCCAGGTCCATCAAAACTATAAACATGTTGAATATGTTCTTGCATTTCTTGACAACATATAGCAGCATACATTGCCAGATTACCACCTTTAGAATGTCCGCCTAAATAAAAATTAGCAATTGTTTGACCATATTTAAAACCAAACATCTTTTTATCTTCAACAACATCTTGATATGTTTGTTTTAAATAATCAACAGCTATTTGATGAGAAGGAATCATATCTTGATAAGTCATATCAAAATCTTCTTTCCATCCTAAGATTGTACTATCCGTTCCTCGATAGGAAACAAAAACAGTATGATCAGGTAATAAGATTGTTATAGCAGCAAACTGTGCTTCTTTATCTTCATCTAATATTGAAATATATCTTTTTAATTGGACATTTTGATAACGAATAGTTTTAGGTAATTGTTTGATAAGATCAATAATCATTGGAGAATAAGCATAAGTTATATTCATTTCTTCTTCACTATGAATTGATAAATACTTTTGGCAGGCTTGCGTCAATGAAATTGTTTTATCATCTACAACATCATCCCATTCTATATAACTCATTAAAGCACATACTAAAGCATCTACTTCATTAAACTTTCTTTCTTGAAATAAGATATCTCCTCGCCATTTTAGATATTGTAATACATTTTCCATCTTCCCACCTCTTAGGGATTATTATAACCTATTCATAAGCTTATAAAAAGGAAAGATTTAAGATATATTTCTTTGATAAACATTTTGTTTACAAATCATCTTCTAATGCACTTGATTTTGCATAAGCACTTGAACGCGCTTCAAAGAAATCTGTTTTAATACTATTTGCATTACTGTAAACACTGACCCACTTCATTGACTCAGGTTCTTTATCATAACCATCATACAGTGGTTCAAAGTTTAAAGCAGTTGCTCGCATATTTCCTAAATAGTAGATATAATCACTAACCATACTTATTGTTAATCCTTCAATCCGATCACCAATCACATACTGTGCCCAAGCTATTTCTTCCTCTACACCACGTTTTAACATCTCTCTATATTCTTCTACCAACTCATCACTAAAGAGCTCAGGCTCTTCTTTTTGAAGTTCTAAAATCATATTTCTAAATAACCATAAATGAGTATTCTCATCTCTATTAATATAGCGTATTTCTTGTGCAGAACCAGGCATTTTACCCATTCTCCCAAGATTATAAAAGAACATAAAACCAGAATAGAAATAGATACCTTCTAATATATAATTAGCCATCATTGTTTTCATTAAATGTTGACTATCTTGATGTTTAAGAAATGAATTATACTGTTCTCCAATAAATTCATTTCTTTTTAAAAGATGTTCATCATGTTTCCATTGATAAAGAATATCATCTCTTTGAGATGGTGAGCAAATTGAATCTAACATATAACTATAACTTTGTGAATGAACTGCTTCTTGAAAGGCTTGAATTGTTAAACATAAATTGATTTCATTAGCAGTAATATATTCACCAACATTCGGAAGATTCGCAGTTTGTAAAGAATCAAGAAAAACAAGAAAAGAAAGAATCTTATCATAAGCAGTTTTCTCATTTTGATTCAATAAACGATAATCTTTAATATCTTGAGTTAAATTAATTTCTTCAGGTATCCAAAAGTTATTCATTGCTTGACGATACCAATCACTTACCCAATTATACTTCATATTATTGAAATCATTTAAGTTTGTTGTATTTCCATTAATCATACGACGCCTTCTAACATCAATATCTCCACTTGCATTAAACAATGCTTTCTTATTTAGTTTCATCTTTTCCTCCTACGAACTACACGATTCACATTCTTCAACTTCTAACGATTGACTTCTGACATAATACAAAGTCTTTACTCCTTGTTGCCATGCTTGTATATATAAATCTAAAACTTTTCTAAATGTAAATTCATTAGTTATATATAAATTTACAGATTGAGCTTGATCTATATGTCTTTGTCTTATACCAGCTGCTTTGACTATCCAAGATTGGTCTATATGATGAGCATTCTTATATAACCAAAATGTCTTCATACTTAAATCAGGTGCAACTCTTGTGATCATACTGCCCTTCTTTTCTTCCATAAAGAACTTATTCATAATAGGATCAACAGATGCAGTCGTACCAGCAATGATTGATGTAGAACTTGTTGGAGCAATAGCTAATAAATAACCATTACGAAGTCCATCATGATGAATACGTTTCTTTAAATCAGTCCATTTCTCATTATCATAATGACGTTTTATAAAATAATCACCATTATCATAATCACTATCTTTAAATAACTCATATGATCCTTTTTCTTTAGAAAGTTCTAACGAAGCTTCTAATGCATAATAATTAATCTTCTCATATAACTTATCAACAAATTCTAAATGTTGTTCACTTTCAAAAGTCATTCCAAGTTTAACTAACATATGGTGATAACCACTTGTCCCTAAACCAATTGCACGATATTTATGATTTGTGATTTTGGCATAAGGAATCGGATAGTAATTTAAATCAATCACATTATCTAATGCTCTTACTGTCACTTTAATAATATGTTCTAACTCTTTATCATCATTAACATTAATATGTCCTAATGTTAATGAGGCAAGATTACAAACGACAAAATCACCTGGTTTTGTTTTATTAACAACAATTGTTTCACCATTGATTTCTATAACTTCATGTGGCAACAATTCCATTGCTTTCATATTTTGAGCAATTTCTGTACATAAATTACTACAATAGATCATTCCTTGATGAGAATTAGGATTCATACGATTCACATGATCTCTATTAAATGCAAAAGGAGTTCCTGTTTCAACCAATGATTTGATAATCAAACGAACAACTTCTTTGACTGACATTATCCGTTTAGAAATTCTTTCATCATCCACACATTCATAATATTTCTTTTCCCATTCTTCACCAAAACAATCTTCTAAATAATAACCTTTCACTTCATAGATTTCATGAGGACACATCATATACCATGATGCGTCTAAATCTGTTTTAGCAAGTTTCCAAAACAAATCAGGATAACAAACTGCCGGAAAGATATCATGAGCTTTCATACGATCATCACCATTATTTGTACGTAATTGTAAAAATTCAGGTAAATCTTTATGCCATGCATCTAAGTAAACAGCTGCTGCTCCTTGTCTTACACCCAACTGATCAACTGCAGTTGCAGTATCATTAACAAGTTTCATCCAACGAATAACACCACCAGCTGCCCCTTTATACCCTCGAATGCTACTTCCATTTGCACGCACTTTACCAAAATACAATCCCATTCCTCCACCTAACTTTGAGACTTGAGCAAAACTATCTAAACTCTTATAAATACCCTCTAAGGAATCACTAACTGTATCTATAAAACATGAGCTCATTTGATGAAATGGTTTTCTAGCATTAGACATTGTTGGTGTTGCCATTGTCACTTTTAATGTACTTAAAACATCATAGATTTCTTTAGCCCATTTGACCTTATCTTTTTCATTCATTGCCAAATGCATTGCAATACCCATAAACATTTCTTGTGGTTTTTCAAGCAATTCATGTTCTCTTGTTTCAATCAAATATCTTTTCATTACTAATTCTAATCCACTATATGTGAATAATTCATTTCTTTGTTCATTAATATATAAAGATAATTCATTGATTTGTTGATGGGTATAATTCTCTAAGATATAAGCACCATAATAGTTTTCTTTTGTTAAATATTCTATCTTATCAGCAAATGTATTAATCTGATATTGTAACATCTTTTGATTCACTCTTTGATGAATATCATATGTTAGAAATCTTGCAGATATCATTTCCCATAAAGGAGCATCTCTACTTATCAATTCTTCACTTGCTTTTATCAATGCTTTTAATATTTCATGACGACTCATTGTCTCTTTATAAAAAGTCTTTATCTTTAGTAATAATAAATGCAAAGAGTATTCTTCTTGTATAAAATCTTTTTGTATTTTATAAAGAACTTCCTTGAGTTCATTATCTCTAAGAATATCTATTAATTCATTAATCACTGTTCTGTTTTCTGCATGTTTTTGACGATATAAGATATATGCTTTAGCTTCTTTAAGATAACCATATTGCATCAATGATTCTTCTACTCTATCTTGAATATATTCTACATTGACATCAGGAGTAAGACTTCTTTCTATATCGCTCATAATCATATCTAGCTTTTCATCTTCAATAAACTTATTTAAACTTTCAAACACTTTTTTTATAGCTTGTTTTATTTTATTTTGATCATAGTCTTGCATTTGACCATTTCTTTTTTGTATGAACACTTTTATCACATCCTTGAATTTATTCTACACAAAACAAAAAAAGATATCCAAACATATGCTTGAATATCTCGCAATACTTTCATCACTTAAAAAATTTATTCTAATTATTAATTATAGTAAAGATTTCCTCTATAATAGTTTGGTTGTTTTTTCCACTAAAGTAAACATATGAAACTTTCTCAGGTTTAAAAAAACGATAACCCTTAATTCTATTTTTTTCATGTTCATCCTCAACAACAATAATAACTGTACAATTAACTGCACATCCTTTAAGCAAGGCATTCACATGATTATCATCTTCATTTAATCCATATCCTAAAATGACTAAAAAATTCGCATTTTCTAGAGATTCTATGGCCTTATGATACTCTTTAATTTGATAAGG
>JAVWHX010000072.1:0-10554 GCA_036639875.1 Coprobacillus sp. | reverse complement strand
CAAGAACATTTTAACGATGATGGCTTAGGAGGAAGATATTTCAAAGGTGTTTTTGTAAAAGAAAATTTTTATTATCAAGTAGGCTTTACAAATAATGATTTAGATGTTTCGGTACTAGAACAAAAAATGATAGCTTATATTAAGCTTGTTGAAGGAATAAAATAGAAGAAATCTAGACTGTTGATGAAGTGAAATATCAACAGTCTTTCTATTTGAAATCAAAATGAAAAGGTGAGTTCTACAAACCAATCGTTTTTTTTAATGATATTTATCCATTTTACATTTAGGATATTTTTTTGAGAAGAAAGAAAAGTCAATTTTGCCTATCGGTTTTTTAAGGATTGATATTTCTCTAAGAGAGTCCCTTCTTTAAATATCTTCTAAAATATCTTTTCTTTTTTGATCATATTCTTCTTTCGTAATAAGTCTTTGATTATAAAGTGAATCTAATTGTATAAGTCTCTCTTCAATATCTGAAGATGAATCATTTTCTATATTCACTTCATACATAGAAACGCCTTTTTTACCAAAGGCATTCATAGCGTTAGTACCAGTGATAACGCAAGCGATGAGTGTCCAAAATATCCCAAATAGACCAAAATTTGGAATCGCTACAAACAATCCTATTCCTATAAAAACCAAACCACTTATAAATCCTATTAATGATTGAGTTTTACCAGGCTTTACTTTAATGTTTTTTGCCATCTTTATTCCTCCTAAAATTCTAAACCTTTATTAATATGCAAATAATAAACAATAGCTTTAATCTCTTGTTGATAAACTTCTTTTAGAACTTTCTTATAATAATCTAATTGTAATTGATGTTTTAATATTAAATCAGCATCAGTGTTCTTGTTAGAAATTCTATCAGTCTTATAATCTAATACATAGACTTGATCTTGATAGATAAAAACCAAGTCAAAGATTCCATGAATAACTTGATCTTTTTCTTTGTCATCATAAGCAAAAGCTTTTTCTTTGTATATATAAGATGCTTGAGATATCATTTGATAATAATCACTTTCAATAAAACCTTGTAATTGTGGTTGATAATCTTTTAAAATCTTTAATCCTTCTTCATCAAATAAACCTTCATGATATAAATCATCAATCAATATATCAAGATTATCTTTATCAAAACTTAAATGACTCATAATAAGATGAATTAAAGTTCCTTTATCAGCTGCACTAAGAGAAGATGTATTTTCTTCATCTGTTAGTATAAGATAATGATCATCACTAATATCATGGAGTTTTGTAACTGCAAGACTTTCAGGTTTTTCAATATCAAATGGATAAACAAATTGATCATAGAGTTGTCTTGTATTGTTTTCAATAAGAGTTGTCTCTTTTGAATAACTAGGAATAAACTTTTCTAATTCTTGATCATTTGTAAGAGTTAATGAAAACATAGCGTGTTCAGAAGAATCTAAATGACCAGTATTCGCTAAAGCATATTTTTCTAGTTTTAAAGCATTCAATCTTAATTCATTGATATCTTTACATTGTTGAATAATAGTTGGATGTTTTAATACAGAAGCGAGTATCCAATTTAAATAATTATTTGTTTTTCTTAAACGTGAATAGAGTAATATGTTTTGAGCATTTTCAACATGGAATATATCAGGATTTTCATTAACTAGTAGTTTTTCTTGAATTGTTACAATCTCATTTATATCTTTTATAACTCCTGTTAAGATAAGTTTTTGAGATGCTCTTGTTAAAGCAACATAAAGAATTCTCATTTCTTCATTAATAGATTCTTCTAATTGCTTTCTTGCTATCATATTACGATATAAAATATCATATTCACATATGACATCTTGATAGTTTTCGTTTGCTTGATACATTCGTGGTTTCATTGTAAAACCAAATAATTTATCAAAAATAATGCGGTCTTTAGAATCTTGAGTATTAAATTGTTTATGCATATTACATACAAATACAATTGGGAACTCTAATCCTTTTGACTTATGAATTGTCATAAACTCTACTTTGTTGTCATCACCACCAACAGCTAAGGCAGGAGCATAATCAGAAGAGTTATCTAAGACATAAAGTAAGTCACGAAGATAAGGAGTATCATTTTGTATTTGTTTAATAATCTCTAAGAATAAATCAAGATTGGATTTTCTTTGGGTTCCATTGATTAATTGAGAAACAAATAATTGATAATCACTAACTTCATATATCTTTTTAACAAGATCATATGGAGAATGTGATGAAGAGAATTCTTTTAATTCTTGATAAGTATTTAAGAAAGAAACAATCTGTTCGTTGTCTGAAAGTAAGAGACATTCATATAAAGGAATATCTTTATGATGAATTCTTACTTTAGCAATTGTCTCCATATCAATATAACTAAACGTATAAGGTTGTTTTAAAAGACTTAATAATGAAACATCATCATATGGATTATCAATTGCTTTTAAGAAAGTTATCATGTTTTGTATTTCATTAGAATTCATTAACCCTTGAGATAAGACAATATGATTAGGAATTTGATATAAATCAAAGACTTTCTTAAAAGTTAAGAAGGAAACAGTTGATCTCATTAATACAACCATATCCTTATAATTAACAGGCTTGTTATTAAGTTTCATTTCATTCTTTAACTTGATAATCTTTTGAGCAACCATATGTGCTTCATATTGTTCTTTATCATAATCAGAAGAACTATCATAAATATCAATAAGAACTTCAGTTGTTAAATCTTGATCTTGAAAGAATCTTTGACGAGCACTTTCTTTATCTTTTTCTCTTCCTAAATAATCATAATTCAAACGTGCACTTTCATCTAAATAATATTCCAATCCACCAATATCCTTATCCATAATTTGATTAAAGATATAGTTAATAGAATCTAAAACAACTTTAGAAGAACGATAATTAAAAACCAAATCAATTCTTTTTGTTTTTGTTTGTTTTGTTTCATTATCATCTAAAGAAAAGTGATCATATTTATATGAAAAGATTTGAGGATCTGCTTGTCTAAAACGATAAATAGATTGTTTCATATCACCAACCATAAATAAAGGTATTTCAGGTTGTTTATATTGAGATATCTTTAATAATAAAGATTCTTGGATTTGGTTTGTATCTTGGTATTCATCAACCATAATTTCTTTAAGTGATGTATATAAGATATCAATGACACCATATTGTGGTTCTAATAATTGATGAGTATATGTTTCTAAATCAGAGAAATCTAATTGATTCAAATCTTTCTTTTTCTTTTGATATGTTTCTTGAAAAGAAGATAACATATGACCTTCTTTTAATAGAATATCAATAGCATTCATACTCATATTCATTTTCTTAATAAAGTGATGAATATCTTCTTCTAAGTATGAAGATAAAGATTTATTATAAGATGAAAGTATATCTGCTTTCATCTTATTAAAGGTTTTCTTGATGTTTTCGTCTATATCTTTCCAATTCATATTATATGACTTATCAGGCTTTGTATTTAATAATTGATATAAAGAATCATAGCCAATATGTTGATTTAAAGATGTTAATCTTTGTGTTAAGTAATCATAATAACTATCAAAAGGCGTACATAACAATGCTTGTTTATCAGTTTGTTCTTCTGGTCTCTCAAAGAAATCATTGAGTTCATTGACCTCACAATATGTTTGTAATTCTATTAACTTATTAATCGCTTGAATACATTCATCTTTAAATATTTTAAGGATATAAGGGTATAAAGGCCATTCTTCTAAGTTTTCAGTAACACTATGATAATATGTATTCTTAACTTCTTCTACAAAATGATAGAAATCATCAATAGAGTGGGAAAGATTATCAATTGATAAAAGAATATTTTCAAATGATTGAAAAGAATAACCAGGAAAATATAATGCAAAGAATTCTTTGTATGAATCATCTTGAACCCATTTTTCAATACATTCTAAAAAGACTTCTTTTTTTAATAAAGTTGGATCGCTATTAATTTGAAATCCAGGCATAACATCAACAAGATATCCATATTTCGTAAGTAATAGATTACAAAAACCATGAAAGTTTGTTATATAAGCATGAGGAAGATTTAAGATTTGCTTTTCTAAATGTTTTTTTAAATCTTGATCAATATCTGAAGAGGCTAATTGATTGAGTTCTTCATTTAATCTTTGTTTCATTTCATTACCAGCAGCTTCAGTAAAAGTTAAAACAAGAAAGTCATAGATTGTATATCCTTCTTTAAGTAATTCAACAATACGACTGACTAATATCTTTGTTTTTCCACTACCAGCAGGAGCACTAACAAGAATAGATGCATCTCTTTGATAAATAGCTTTTAATTGTCCTTCATTAAATGGCATCTTCTTGACCTCCTAACTTCTTTTCAACATCTAACATCTCTATAAGTGTATATTCATTATAGAAAACATCAAAACCACATACACTATGATATGGACAATAACGACATGGATTAACACTTGCATGAATATTACTTTGATCACTTCCTTTTGGAGTAATCGATATTTGACCAGACATCATGTCTTGATAAAGCTTATAAATATGATTTTCTATTTCTTTTAATAAAATGTCTAACTGTTGAGTAGTGATGATATGACCATCATATTTATCTTTAGACTTAACATATTTTACATTGATAATATTTGATTTTGTTTCCATAGTTGGATCTATTGCACTTATAATACGATGTGATTCATCATCAATCACATATCCTCCATACATATATGCCTTTAATAAATCATCTTCATCAAAACCATCTTTCATAGAAGCAGATAAAACTCTTTTCTTTGTATTGAAATATAAAACAGCCCCAGGATCTTTATGATATTGTTTTGTTACCATTTTTAAATAAACCAACATTTGAATATTAAATCCTTGCATAGCAAGATTTAAATCGATATCTTTAGCACTTGATTTATAATCAATAATATTAACATAGTTTTGATACATATCTATACGGTCTACAAAGCCTTTAAATTGTATAGAACTTATGCTATCTTCAATCTTTTGTTCTTTAGAGAAAACATCAAAAGAAGATATCTTTAAATTCTTTCTTAATATATCAATTGTTATCTTTAAATCTTTTTTGAGTTGTTCAATAAAATATTGATTCACCCAAGATGAAGATATCTTTAAAGATAAAGATTCATCTTTATCAATATACTGATTCACTAATAAAGAAATATCTTGTTCATTATCAATGATTATTGATAAAACATAATGAATTAAACTACCTAGTTCATTTTGTTGAAGTTGATTATCTTTTAATGGATAAATACCTAAACCATATTGTATAAAATATTGGAAAGGACATTTATTATATGTTTCTATTTGACTTACAGACATAGTAGGACTATATAATTGAGATAACGTTTCTAAAGATATTGCATCAACTTGATTCTTTGTATCTTTATATATATGAATATTTTGATTTAATGTATGTTTTTGATCAATTAATCCACCTAGATTATAATAATCATCTAAAGGTAAATAATGATTGATAGGTAGTGGTTTAAGAGTAAACATTTTATTTAATTGATTATATAAAGAAGATTTTAATAAAGTTGTTTGAGATATAGTATTTAAAGAGTAAGAGAAAGTCATTGATAGATAAGGTTGTAATAAAGCTTTCAGAATATCATTATGATGAACACCTAGTTTTTCTAATGAAGTTAAAGGTGTTGTGATATGATGATTTCTTAAGATTTCTATATCTTCATCTAGTAATAATGAAGTGTTTTTAATAACTTTTGGTAAGACTGTTTCATTTAATCCCAAGATAAAGATATGTTGAGGAGAAGATGTCCTTAACTTATCAATAGAACATACATTGATATGATCTTGATTATTTAATCTTTCACTATGATGATTTAAATAAGTTGCTTTAAAGAATTCCTTGAAGTCAAGATATGACATTGTATCTTGATATTCAAATAATGATTCTAAATAAAGTTGGTAAGACTTGTCTAATTCTAAAGAAGATAATTCCATAGCAATATCACAAAGACGTGCAGTTTGATGAGATTCTAAAGCTTGCATAATCTTTTTATAACTGAATTCATAAACACATGAAGATGTGATAGGAAGATTATGAGGAATGTTTAATGAAGAGAGTGTATTGATTAATAAGTCTACATATGTTGAATCTGGATAAGCAATTACGAAATCTTGATATCTTAATCCTTCATCAACAACTCTTTGATAGATTGTATATACAACTCTTTTGACTTCTTGATGAATTGTTGAAGCTTCGAATGTAAAATAATTCATATCTTGTTGATAATGAGGAACTGTTTGTAAAAATAAATTCTGTGTTAAAAATGTATCATCAGCATATGTTAATGAATCTTGACAGAGTGAATGATAGGGCATATTGAAAAGACGATTATCTTGCTGGTGTGTATACATAAGAGTGATTTCATGATACTGAGATAAACGATTAATAATAGTTTGTTTTTTTGATTGATAGTGATGATCAGCATCAATGTATATATGTTTTTGATGTGTTGATTCAAATGAACAATTATCTAAAAGACTTTCAATGCACAAATGAGCATATTGATTTAATCTTTGTTTAAGACATTGATAAAGTTTGATAAAGTCTTTAAGTTTAGGGCTTGAGAAAGTCTCTTCTAAATATGTTGTTTGATTGATTTCCATATCTTTTAATAATGGAATAAATTCATGAATTAAAGGATATGGTTGTTTGTTGTTAAAACATAAGAATGTTTCTTCTTTTAAGATTTGGTATAAGTGATATGTAAGTTCAACATTATCAATGACATGATGTTTTGTATAATGATATTCATTGATAAGCGATTGTAAAAACATATTCCAAGTCATAATTTCAATATTAAATAAATAATGAGTATACTTAAAAAACATGTGTTCTACAACTTTTGGTTGATCACAAATAAAGATATAAGTTTCGTTTTTATTCTTATTAGCATTTTGATAACATTCTTCAATCATACTTTCTAACTTAGCTGTATAGTTTAATCCATCAATTATTCTCATCACTTTCACCTCTTGTCTATTATACAATAAAATGTGTTTAAATAAAACGAAGAAAGAATTTGTTTGATATCAATAAAAAAGGAGTCAATATATCTCAATTGACTCCTTCATGCAAGTATTATTAATACAAGTTAAAATGACTTGTATTTACTTTAATCTTTCAAGTTTCCCTGTTTTTATTGCTTCTATGTTATCAGTAATTTTCTTGCTTGACCAGTTCCACCATTTCAACTCTAATAGTGTAGAAATAGTTTTATCAGAAAATCTTTTACGAATTGGTTTTGCTGGAATCCCTCCAACAATTGTATAAGGTGGAACATCTTTTGTTACTATAGCACGTGTGCCAATGATAGCACCATCACCAATTGTCACTCCAGACATTATAATTGCCTCATATCCTATCCATACATCATTACCAATAACAATATCTCCCTTGTTATCCCATGCTTGTATAACATCTTTTTTATCTAAATTCCATTCTTCGAAAAAAAGTGGAAATGGATAAGTAGAAAGTGATTTTAAAGAATGATTTGCACTTGTAAAAATAAATTTCGCACCACATGCAATAGAACAGAATTTTCCTATTATTAATTTATCTTGATTAATTGGGAAATGATACAAAACATTGTTTTGTTCAAAATGGATTGGATCATTAACAAAATCATTATACATAGTATAATCTCCAATAATTATATTGGGATTAGAAATCACGTTTTTTAAATATATAGTTTGTTTATCTCCAGTTCTGGGATAAACTGTTTTATCCGAAATAGCCATATAAAGCCTCCTCATTATAATTTTTTTATGCTATTTCGGCTTGAACAATACATAACCTCACTATAACCACATCCTTTATAAATTCTTGTTCTATACATTATTTGATAGATCTCAATTGTTCACTTAGAAAATATTTTCTCCTAAAATAATTTTAGGCATGGTTGTTAAACAACGAGTCCAGCGCTTGTAGAATTTTTCTATACCAAGTTTTGAAACTCTAGCATGAGCTTCTTCGTTTTCTAAAACCCAATAGAGAACATAAGTTACTTTACCAATGTTTCTCGTAAGACGAACAGGCAATTCACCATCCTTAACTGCATTGAAGTCTTTTTGTCTATGGGTACGTTTTATATAATGAACATCAATAACACCTTCTTGACTTAAGTAAAATTCACCTACTTCTTTCATCAATTCTTCAATTTCATCTAATTTTGTTAACTTAGCTTCATATATGCATATCTCATTAAACATGAAACACCTCCACAAGTTTTGGCTTATAAGCATATTATATCGCCATTTTATCTTTATAGCAATCTTCCTATATATGACTTGCATACCATTTTAGTGATAAAAATACAAATGTCCAATTAACCTATAAGATTATTTGGACATTTTAAAATTAGTCAAAGTAAAAGAGTTCTTCAAATTTTTTATCTAATGCGATACATAAAATTAATGCAAGTTTAGCAGTAGGATTAAACTGTCCTGTTTCAATGGAACTGATTGTATTACGCGATACCCCAACCATTTGTGCTAGTTCTGACTGAGAAATTTTCATTTCATTTCTTACAGTTTTAATGTTATTTTTTAATACTAATTCACTTTTCTCCATATTAACTCCAAATAAGCCTTATGATATAGAGACAAGATAATCCAATTGCTCCAAGAGAAATAAATAAACTTGTTTTATCTTTGTTATAGATATAAGAAGTAGTGAATCTTCCTGCTATACCGACAACAAATACTAATGAACAAATTCTAGAATCTATAAATGCACTTCCTGTTATTATCTCCTGCAAAAAAGCAATAATTGCAAGTAATAAAAATACACCCATAATTGCTATATATGCATTTTGACTTGATCTTTGTTCTAATGATTTCTCTCTTTCATCCCCAGCTTTGTTTTCATTTCTACTTCTCTTTAAAATTTCTTCTTTATTCATGACGTTGCTCTCCTTATTTACTTAAAATAAAATCTGATTTAGGTATGTGCCAAAGCATACTGCTGTTGCTAATAAAGATACCATAATAAGTCCAGTCCTTTTTTGATGGTCTGCTTTAGCATAGCCAATAAAATGTCCAGTTAAATATGTCCATAATACAGTCATCAATAAAGCTGAATCTGCTACTCTCCACATTATTACAGTGAAAAGAATAAGAGCTAAAATAGCCACTAAAAAGACAGTAGAACCATATTGATTTCCTTTGTTGAGTATAAATAATATTCCTTCATCATTTTTCTCACTTCTACTTTTTGATAAAATTTCTTCTTTATTCATAGGTTGACCTCCTTAACGTTATGCCAAGTTTACTTGGTAAATAAATCATATCACCGCCAAGTTTACTTGTCAACACTTTTTGCCAAGTTTTATTTGCATAAAAAAACCACATCAATAAGAGATGTGGCATGTATTATAATTCTTCGCAGGCTTCAATCCATGCATCAACATTAGCATCACTTGGCATTCTTAAATCACCACGAGGACTTAATGCAACACTTCCAACTTTTGGACCATCTGGAATACAACTGCGTTTAAATTGTTGGGTAAAGAAACGACGATAGAATAGAGTTAACCATTTCTTAATTGTTTCTTGTGTATATTTTTCTTCAAAAGTCAAACATGCAATACGATAAAGTTTACGTGGTTCATAATGGAATCTAACATGATGATATAAGAAGAAATCATGTAATTCATATGGACCAACGATATCTTCTGTCTTTTGTGTGATTTCATTATCTTTTGCAGGTAATAACTCAGGTGATACAGGTGTATCTAGAATATCTTGTAAGATATCATGTAATGGTTTCCCGTTATATAATGAAGATACATAATCAACCAAATAACGTACTAATGTTTTTGGTACTGATACATTGACTCCATACATACTCATATGATCTCCATTATAAGTAGACCATCCTAAAGCAACTTCTGATAAGTCACCAGTCCCAATAACAATACCACCTTCTTGATTTGCAATATCCATTAAGACCTGTGTTCTTTCTCTAGCTTGAGCATTTTCATAAGTCACATCATGGATATTTTCATCATGTTGGATATCTTTAAAATGTTGTTTAACAGATTCTGTTATATCAACAGTTAATGAAGTAACTTTTAATTCTTCCATCATTGTTAAAGCATTGTTTTTAGTACGTGATGTTGTTCCAAAACAAGGCATTGTTATGGCAATAATATCAGTAGAAGGGTAACCTAATCTATGATATGCCATACTTGCGACTAATAGTGCTAATGTAGAATCTAATCCACCAGATATACCTATTACGACTTTCTTTGTTTTTGTTGCTTTAATTCTTTGAATTAATCCTTGAATTTGAATATCAAAGACTTCTTGACAACGAGCTGCTCTTTGATTCTCATCACTAGGTACAAAAGGATGAGGATCGTAATAACGATCTAAATCTAAATCAATATTCTCTACATCAAAAGGAATATAATGATAATCATCATTCCTATTCTCATAAGTTGACATCTCTAAACGTTCACTTACAATCTTTTCTAAGTCTAAATCTGTATATATCAAATCAGTTTCGTACTCAAT